>CALDNG010000373.1 GCA_937915285.1 uncultured Desulfomonile sp.
CGAAATGCAAGCATTTCATAATTGCAAACAGCACATTTAGCTGGTGGGCTGCTTGGCTATCCACATACCGCAAAAAATCGATCATAGTCCCGGCAGTAGTCATACGGGGATTAGGTATCACGTCATGGGGTTTCAAGGGACTAGTTCCCGCAGGCTGGACAAAACTTTAACGCAAATGTTTATTTCATACTGGAATGAGATTCTATTGATCGACGGAGAGGCTCTTATATTGAAGCGCATTCCGATCATTCTAGTCCCAGTGAGACATGATGAATATATAATAATTGAATCTGAATCGGAATTAGATGAAAGCACTCAGAAAGTAGTTGTCGATCTCCAGCTGGAGAAGATCACAATATCATCGGCCTGGTTCGGTGAGTTTAATCTTTTTTACCATATTAGTGATGAAAACTTTGTGATTTCAAGTTCTTTTGGGGAAGTGCTGGAATTTTTAAGATCAAAAAATGTTTCCACTGAACTCGACAAAATTGCCGTATACGAGTCTCTCATATTTGATTGTCCGATTCGGGACAGGACATTTTGTAAACAGATAAAAAAGACAATTCCTGGAGAGAAAATTGAATTTGAGCTGAGACCGGTGAGGGTGAAATCCAGGTCAACATATATAGCGCAGTATTACAATGGAAAAGAAAACCAGAGTCACGATCATCTACTCAACAAGGCCACCGATATTTTATCTAACCTGATCTCTATCAAGGATAGGCAGAAGTTGAACGAAAAGCGAGTTTTGCTGCCGTTGAGTGGTGGTAATGATTCCCGCTTGTTGGCCTGCCTTTTAAAGAAACAGGGAGTTCATTTTGATTCTGTAACTTTTGGTCCATGGGAAAGCTCCGATCCTTTCATGGCCAAACGGGTAGCTTCCAAAATTGGTATGGTCATAACTCACCTGAATCTTGAAGACTCATATTACAAATTATACGGGGATGAGGTTACCGTTCAATCCAACGGTTTCAGCGGACACGCTCACTGTCATCTTTATTCTGTTCTGGCTCATCATCAAATCTATAATGATTTCATGATTCACAGCTATTCTGCTGAGATTGCGCGGGCCACAATTACCGACTGGCCGGACGGGGCCAATATTTCCCGGGATCAGGCAATGTCCAGATACCTGAATGAACATGTCAGGAATAATAGATCATGGACTCTCTTGAACTGGAGCGAACAATCGGTAATCATTGATGATCTGAGCAAGGTGATGGTTGATTGTTGTACCATTAATTCTCCGCAATATTTCAACGACTACCTTAACAAGGTTGACATCACGTCCACACTTATATCAAGTATTTTCAACGTCTGCGAGTCCTTCGGAACGCTGATTCGCCCTTATGCATGTGTTGAGTACCAGTCTTTTTTCAGTTCCCTGCCAACCCAATACAGGAAAAAAAGGCGTCTGTTCCGGGAGGCATGCAGGATGCTTTTCCCAAGGGAATTTTCTCTCGGAACGGCGGAGGAAGTGTTTGATAGAAGCTTGTTCCTTAAGGGAATGGAAGCTCTTCTGTGCACGGTAATGAACATATTTTGCTACGGGGCTTTCCTGGTGTCCGGTGGCCGTTTATGGATACCTAACCCGAAGACCTTCGAAAGGCACAGAAAAATATTATCCGGTGTGCTGAAATATGATCTTTTGAACGCAATCGAACACTTGAGATCCAGGCTGGACATTGACTTGAGTAAATGTTCCAAATCCAGTTACGACAACAGGAAGCAGATCTCCAGTCAATACAGGGTTATTTCATCGAGCGCTTTTCTCAGATATCACAACCTCTGATGTGATAAACAGTGGCGCCATCACATAGCACCGAAATTAATCACGGATAAATCTTACAATTCACTAATGATCCTAAAAAAGTCGCAAGATATTTTCGAGCCATTATTAATAACGTATTTTGACAATATCCTACTACTAGGGGGAAAAGAGGTTGAATTTACAGGCGCTTCGATTTTACTCACACCGGTCAAACAAAACCAGTATAAACCTGTGAAATCCGATCGGGAACTGGAAAAATGGGCCCAATCTATCCTGATCGACGGGCTGGGAGCAAAAATTACCATAAACGCATCATGGTTCGGTGAGCACCAACTTTTCTACTATGCTGATGACTCCAATGCGCTCATCTCAAGCTCTTTTGATACCGCGGTCAGCTTTTTGAGATCCAGAAACATTTCGTTGGAACTTGATGAAGTGGCAATCTGCGAATCGTTGGTTTTTGAGCATCCCCTTAGAACAAGGACATTTTGCAGGCAAATAAGAAAGATCATGCTCGGGAAAAAAATCGAGATTTCCCTAAAGCCGGTGTCAGTCGGATCAACAATATCATATAATTTGCGCTTTTCTGACACCGACGAGTGCCCCAATGAAAATGAACTGATAGACCGGGCGACGGAGATACTGTCAGAGCTTATTACGCCGAAAATACGTTCCATGTTAGAAGAACAAAAGGTGTTGTTACTGCTTAGTGGCGGCGTGGATTCCCGGCTAATTGGGTCCTTGTTGAAAAGGAGCAAGATTCCATTCGAATGTATAACTTTCGGTCCCTGGGAAAGCGCCGATCCATATGTGGCTAAAAAGGTGGCTGCAGAATTAGGTGTTGGGATCGATCATCTGTTACTTGAAGACGCTGACTATAAGCTTTACGGTGATGAAGTCACGAAGCTTTCCGGTGGATTTAGTTTTCACATGCATTGTCATGTATATGCTGTCCTAAAGAAGAATGATATAAGGTCGGACTTCATCTTGCACGGAAATCTTGCAGAGAGGAGTTGCGCCTCGTCTAAAGGCCTTCCGGTGGGAGATCGTTCAACCAAAGACAAGGCTATGGATAATGTCCTTATGCACAAGTCAAATGTCAGGAGAATTTGGGGGCTCTTAAACAATACAATAAAATCAGAGATACTTAACGATTTGTGGGAAACCATGGATGAGTGCGCATCCGTTAATCATCCAATGCATTTTTATGATTATTTTTCAAAAGTTGAATCAAACTCTGCCCTTTACTCAGCTATCTTTAACGTGGTGCAGCCATTCGGAACGCCCTTTTCTATTTATGCTAATCATGATTATCAGGACTTTTTCTGCTTTTTACCTCTCAAATACCGCGAAGAAAAATATCTGTTCAAAAAAGCCTGTATGAAGATGTTTCCGCAAGAATTTGCCATTGGAACCTCAGAAGAGATTTTTGCCCATCAGTCCTTGCTGTGCCCCCTGGAGAGAAGTTTGTCTAAAGCTTTAAATATCTTTTCATTTGGGGCGTTCGTCTTTTCCGGAGGTCGTTTGTGGATTCCTAATCCCAAGAATTATGAGCGACACAGGAAGGTGCTGTTTGGCGTCTTGAAAAATGATTTTCGTGACGCTGTGGAATTTGCAGGCAAAATACTCGATACGGATTTAAGCTCATTTATCAAGACAAGTTACGCCAACAGGACTGAAATCGAGACTCAATTTAGAATTCTTTCTTTTTTAACCATAGCCAAGAACTTCAAATTTTTTGAAGGTTCCAAAACCAAGCGGATAGAAGACGAATAAATTATAGGCTAATTCTTGATTTATGAGTTGTCGTTATTAGAGCTGGTTTCAAAATCACAGCCACCTCATAGTAATCAGGAAGCAGGCAATATGAAAGAACGCTCTGTATACGTTGGCATGATGCTCGTATCTTACGACCAGGCGTCTGAAAGAGCCAAACCAGGAAGATGTCTGCTCAACTTTGTATCTCCTGGCGTATCTGTCTTTCATTCGACAGTCCTGTTTCCTTTTCTTTTTACGGTTCTTCCTGTATGGGGACATCAAAGTGATGTCTCGCTTCCTAAGCCTTTTTCTCAGCGGATCACTGTCGTAAGCTTTGTCGGCAATAACTCTCTGGGGTCTTGTTCTGGGACGACCTTTACCCGGTTGATGAGCCCTGATCTGAGCCAGAGTCTTCTAGGCCAGAGTCACCTCAGCCGGCGAGGCAGAGTCGATATGGCTTCCCAGTGGAATACCTTGGCCATCGACCACCACCATCCTCTTCGTTCCTTTGCCCCTCTTGGTTTTTCCGACGGCCGCGCCCCTTTTTTTTGCGGGAGCAAAGCTCCCGTCCATAAAAGCCTCGCTCCAGTCGAGGACCCCATCAGCGTCCAGTTGTGAGAGGAAAGTCCGCCAGATATTGAGCCATACCCCTTGTTCTTCCCACTCGTTAAGTCTTCTCCAACAGGTTGATGGACTCGGATATCTTTCTGGTAAATCCTTCCATCTGGCTCCTGTTCGTAAAACCCAAAGTATTCCCTCTACCACTATGCGGTCATCCGCTCTGGGGCGACCTCTTTTTCCGATAGCTTCAGTCTTGGGCAGTAGAGGAAGAATTTTTTCCCATTGTTCATCAGTCAACAAATCGGTTCGACGGCTCATCGGATCACCTCCGATGAGTCTCATACGCGAAAAGGATAAAAAGTACAAGTACTTATTGTATAATCCAAAAATATCAAATAATTGGTATTTTTGAAACCAGTTCTAGAAGACCCAGAGAGAGGAAAAACGCTTTCAGAGGCAGCACGGGAAAGAGCGGAACGGCTTTGGAGTCCGGGAAAAGTGGTGGATCAATATATGAATGTCTATCAGGAAGCGATAGATCAGGATAAGAGGCTAT
>CALDNG010000374.1 GCA_937915285.1 uncultured Desulfomonile sp.
GTAAAAATGGAAAAAACCATCGAGGAAGGCGAACGACGGTATCGCACGATTGTTGAGACGGCCAACGAGGGAATATGGTCCATAGACCAATACTTCAGGATCACGTTCGTCAATGAAAAAATGGCTCAAATGATGGCTTATTCAGTAGATGAAATGATCGGCATGCCGCTCAGTTCAATGATCTTCGATGAGGATCTTGCGGACCATGAACTGCACATGGAAACAAGGCGCCTCGGGGATGATGAAACATACGAGAGACGCCTAAAAAAGAAGGATGGTTCGGTATTATGGACAATGTTGAGCGCTACCGCCCTGCTAGGAGAGGATGGGAATTTTGAGGGTTCTTTTGCCATGTTTACTGACATAACCGATCGCAAAAAAGCCCAGGATAGCCTCACAAAGAGTGAACAGCGTCTGAGAATGGCCCTTGAAGCGGCGAAGGCAGGAACCTGGGAATGGGACATTCGAACAAACGAGAACTACTGGTCAGACGAGTTGTTCCAGTTATATGGGCTTGCTCCTAATAGTTGTATTCCTTCATATGATTCGTGGGTGATTGCCATACATCCTGATGATAGGCCAAATGCCGAAAAGGCGGTTCAGGAAGCTGTCTCAAAATTGCATGACATAAATACCGAATGGCGGGTCAATCTTCCTGATGGTGAGGAGAGGTGGCTCATCTCTAGGGGACGCCCTGTTTTTGATGGCCAAAACCAGGTCACCTCTTACCTCGGCATCGCCATTGACATAACTGATCGCAAGAGATCAGAAATAGAAATTCGCCGCAGTAACCAGTTTCTGGATACCATGCTCAACAACATTCCAGTGATGGTCGCATACTTGGACAGGGACGGTAATCATAGGTATGTAAACAGGTCATGGCAGGATACTTTGGGTTGGTCTTTGGAAGAAGCGCAGAACCCTGAGATACTGGCGCTGATGTATCCTGATCCGGATTACCGGAAGTTTGTGATTGATTTTATTGCCTCGGCCCATGGAATGTGGGGCGATTTTAAAACGACAAAAAAGGACGGTCAACTGATTCACACCCGCTGGACGAATGTCCCGCTGGGTGATGATTCCAATGTCGGGATTGGTTTGGATTCAACTGAACAGGATGAAGCAACGCACACTCGTGAACTACTAGCCGCTGTTGTTGAGAATTCGGCTGAATCTATGGTTATTACGGATACCTATGGGAACATCGAATATGTAAATCCGGCCTTCGAACTAGCGACCGGCTACTCTTCAAAAGAAGTATTAGGGCAAAACCCGCGTTTACTCAAAAGCGGAAAGCAGGATACAGATTTTTACCGGGACTTATGGGCCACTATTACAGAGGGGAAGACATGGAAGGGAACCTTAACAAACAGGAGAAAAGATGGCTCAACATTCGAGGAAGAGTCCACCATTTTTGCCATTAAGGACCCTGGAGGCAAAACCACCAATTTCGTTGGAATTCAGCGGGACGTGACCAAAGAGCTTTCGCTGCAAAGGCAACTTCTGCAGGCCCAAAAATTGGAGGCCTTAGGAACCCTGGCCGGTGGAATAGCTCATGATTTTAACAACATCCTCATGTCTATAGGAGGTTATGCCGAATTAGCTCTGGATTCGGTTCCAGAAAACGGTGGCATCAGATACGACCTGGAGAAAATATTGACTGCCACCGGGAGAGCCTCACAAATGGTGAAGCAGATACTGGCGTTCAGTCGAAAGGACGAAGCATCTAGAACGAATATTGATTGCCGCAAGATTGTAGAAGAAGGGCTCAGATTTCTTCGAGGGGCAATTCCCGCCACGATAGAACTTGTTTTTAAAGCGCCCCCCAAAATCGGCATGGTTCATGGGGACCCCACACAAGTGTACCAGGTATTAATGAACTTGTGTGTCAACGCTTCACACGCAATGGAATCAGACGGAGGGGTTCTCTCTGTCGAGTTGTCGGAGACAAATCTGGGTGAAGATTTTACCGAAACTCATCCACCGCTTGTTCCTGGCCAATATGTCAATCTGTCTGTGTCGGACACAGGAACCGGGATAGATCCTGACATCCTGGACAAAATTTTTGACCCATATTTTACCACCAAGCAGGTTGGCGCCGGCACAGGACTGGGACTTTCTGTTGTTCACGGGATCATACAGTCACATGGGGGAGGAATTTTCGTGACCAGTCAACCCGGAATTGGGACCAGATTCGACGTGTTCCTTCCAATAGTTGCCGTGGGTTCGGAATCCCCGCAAGAGAGAGTGTCGCTCCTGGCGCCTACAGGTAACGAAACTGTCCTGCTGGTGGAAGACGAACCTTTAGTTGCGGAGCTGGAACAAACTATACTTGAACGACTCGGCTATACAGTCGTGGTCACGAACAGCCCTCTGGAAGCCCTGGAACTGGTAAAGAAGAATCCTATGAAATTCCAGGTTCTTATCACGGACTTCACAATGCCCAAAATGACCGGAATAAGCCTGGCCGGCCAGATAAGGGCTGTACGCCCAAATATGCCCATCATATTATGCACCGGGGCTAAAAACGAATTTGCCACTGCTGATAAAGAGCACAACCCCATTGACGTTGTAATTGAGAAGCCTTTCGGACGACAGGATATTGCCGTGGCAATCAGGCAAGTCCTGGACAAGGGCAATTAGGCCGAAAGTTTTCTATGAAATCTACCAGTGATTTTTTTACGTGAAGTAACCTTGAAAAATTGTCTGTTATGAGAACTCATCGGATCGTTTGATCGCACATAAATCTAAATGAGTCAGTCGACATCCTGGTTTTTGTCTTTCGCTGGTGGAGCGGGCTCCAGGAATTCCGGCTTGCTGCCAAGTTCACGCCATATCAACAATTCCACCATGTTACTGAAACTCTTATACTGCGGATCTGCCTGTGAGTACGCCTGAGCTGATTCGTAAAGCTCTTTACCAAGGATCACGCTGCAGATGCGACTGTCTGTGTGGTTGAATTTGACCCCGCTATTTGTTGAAGACCTAATCAGGGTCCACCAGTTAAGAAGCTGCTGTGTTTGGTCTATATGATCCGGACAAAGAGTTTGTGGTGTATGTGGCGGTTTATCCATGTGTTAATCCTTCTCTATAGAAATCACTATTAATAATTCCACAAGTCAACGCATCCAGTCAGTGAAGTAATATTCTGTCCCGAGAATGCAATTAATTATGGCTGGGGCGATATGTCATTTTAGACATATACTATTTTCCGGTAATTTGCCAGATTAATTTTTTGAAATACGCATCTGGGCCTGAAATAGCAGTTGTCTTATGTTACTGCCCGGCCAGGAAAAAACTTTTGCCGGAGTGTCGATCCGTCAGTGGGCGAATAGTTTTTTTGATCAGATTTGATGATACGAGGGACGGATTGGCTGAACCTGACGATATTCTATTTATTTGTTTCTTCCAGAGAATTGAGGACATTCTCTGCGAATTCGGGGTATAGCGCTCTCAGGCAGTCTGGGCAGATACCATGACTAAATTCGGCCGAGGTCCTGTCACGAACATAAACCTCCATCTGAACCCAGTTGTTTGAATCATCCCTTATCTTCTTGCAACTGGAGCATATGGGCAGGATTCCCTTCAGTGTCTTTACTTCCGCCAAAGCCTTTTCCAGCGCCTCGACGTTGGATTGTAGGGATGCCTGTGTTTGGAGTAACTCCATGTTGAATCTTTCGGCATTGAGCATAATGAAGGACACAGAAATGATTACTTGCAAAATCATTACCGAGATGAAAAAGCCTGTTTCCACAGGAGTCTCCATCATGAACAGGAAGTTCGGAACACTCAGGTTCCAGATGGCCCTGGCTACTATTATCAGGGTTGCCAGCGCCATCTCTATTCCGATCACAAGGTAGAATGTCGATCCGGTTTTTGGATATTCGCGAAATACAATCCAGGCTGTTGGAAAATGGAAACAGGCGAAAACCGCTGAAACCCAAAAGGCCCTCCAGGCGCTTGAATCAAAGTAATGGACTGAAAGAAAAGCGTGTATGCCAAGGATCAGGGGGATAGAATAGATTATTGGTGAAATCCTGCTTAGACCTAAAAATCGTCGCATTCCATCGAGGTACAAAGCGCCACTCATGGTAACCAGGACATTAACCATGAGCACTGACACACCAATAGGAATGACGCCCCTTAGAGCTATCATGAGATAACTCGCTGCGATGCTTAACACTCCGGCCGTCCAGTGACCGAATCCCGGGAACGTCTTGTGGGCGAAGTAAAAGAAAGCCATGGTCATGGCGAGGAAGGCATTGAGCACTATGGAAGTGATTATTAAAAGTTGCATGAACCGGTTGTCTTACACCTGGTCTTTCAAAAACCATTTTCGACTAAAATCTTGTGAGAAAAGATACACCATTTGACGAAATTGTTCATCTTTTCATGAACATGCACACAAAAAAACCGGCTGGACCGCCAGCGGCAGTCAGTCGGTCTGGAAACAGGGCTGTCAACTTATCAAGGAATTGCAGGTCTGATCACGCCATTTCAGTGACAAACGGCCCCGGATTATGGTGTTGCGATGGTAAACCCTAGGGCGAATCTTTCCCCTGAAATTTCAGTGTTCAAGTGACAGTGCAATGGAATCTCAGCGGATGCGTTACCACAAAAGCGCCATCACCCTGGGAAATAGTATGTTGTTTTCGAGATGAACATGTTTATGCAAGTCATCCTCAAATTCCTGAAGCTTTTTGTAAGTCACGGCGTAGGTGTTGCATGCGTCGGCCGGGGGCGAATATTCACCCGACAAACGCCTGATCTCGTGAACCGAATCCCCTACCTCATCATGCTCACGACTCAATTTTTCAATAGAGCCCCTTATCAATGATCTGTCTGATTCCTCTATCAGCGCCCCGGATCTGGTATTAGATTCAAGCCTCTTGACTGCAGGGAAAAGGACCTGCTCCTCTTCTCGCAGATGGGCAACCATGTCAACCACGATTTTGTCAAATATAGCGTAAATTGTGGCCAGTTCCGGATGATTGGCGCCGTGTACGCTGTTTATCCTGTGAGCGTCGGCGGCAATCTGAACCAGATTTTCGTTCAGGTAGGCGTGATGAGTATTAACAATGAAATCAGCTAAGAATGAGAGATCCCAGGCGTTGTAGTTCTGGCTTCTGTCCGCTGGAGTACGTCTGATCTCGTCAATTTGCGCAGCAATTTCCGCCACGCTTATGCCACGCTCGCTGCAGGCAACTGAAAGTTTTATGTTTCCTCCACAACAAAAGTCTATTCCGTTTCTCTCAAAAACCTTTGCCAGTCGGTAATCCTCAGCTACGATCTCGCCTACGGTTTTTTCTCCGAATTCTCTTGAACCATCCATCAATAACTCCTTTATTCCGGACAGACATCAACCCGGGTCATCTGTCAAGATGACCATTAACGTGAGTTGGTCTTGATAAAGGTTGAGTGATCAGAAAACCAATTCAATTTTTTGTAATTCCTCGAAACCGGCTTCCCCGTGTTTGGTCGCTATCAGGGAGGCCAGTTCGTCAATGGCTGAAATGTCGTTTTCCGAAGGCAATCCCTTGCATATGACAGGAGTCAGGACTTCGACTTTAAGGTTCGGGATCAAGGCTGCAAGCT
>CALDNG010000375.1 GCA_937915285.1 uncultured Desulfomonile sp.
TCGTCAGGGAAAGCAAAGGGTTATTCGATTAACGCATCCTAAACTAGATCATGTTTCTCAAACTGTGACTGTAAATTTTACTGTTCTGAGTATGGACGAAAACATTGTTCTAGAAGAAGTATTTGAACCACATACGATGAGACCGTTTTTTGTTCAAGAAATAGCGCTTTTAGGGGCGCTTCATGATCTAAGTCTTGTTCATTGTTGCCCGTTCATGGACATTGATTCTCTCCTCTCTGCACAGGACTGGAACTCGACATTCATACTTCGCAAGGTGTTGTCCTAAGTTTTATCCCAACAGACTAAAGACTTCGTTCTAGGATTTGAAGAACCTTATAAGTTTACAATAATCAATGAAAATCGCCGCAATTTTAGAGGAAACCCTCAGATCTGGGGGAGGTTATCAGCAGTCAATTAACGCAGCGCTTCAGGCGCAGAGGATATGTGAGGGGCATTACGATTTATGTGTCTATACCAATGAGAAGACAAACATAAAAACGCTAAACGATCTCGGTTTAAGGGCAAAGTATTTTGCTCCATCATTTTTAGACAAACTTCTGCCATATGCAATGTCGTCCAAGACATTCACGTTTTGTCAGAGTCGTTTAAGATTGATTGGACCTCTCGAAAAAAGGTTTATCGAGGATGGGATTGATCTCGTTTACTTCTTGGGGCCATCCTGGAAAGCCTCTACACTACAAAGACTTAATTATATTTCCACTGTTTGGGATTTGTGTCACCGAGATTTTCCTGAATTTCCGGAGGTTCGAAATTTTGGTGAGTTTGAACGCCGAGAGAGTATTTTTGACGCAACACTTTTGAGAGCCTATATGGTTATTGCGGATTCAGAAGAACTTAAAGAGCGACTGGCCAGATATTACGGCGTAAATTCTGAAAGGATCCTGGTCATGCCGTTTCAAGGAATGATTGAATGCAAGTCAAATGCAAGGACTGATCAACGCCGGGACATTCTTTCCAAGTATGGATTGAATAGCAAATATCTTTTTTACCCAGCCAATTTCTGGAGCCACAAGGGTCACGTAAGGATCATCCAAGCGCTTTCACTGTTCAGGGATCGCAAAGGATACGTTCCTGAAAGCGTTTTTTCAGGTGGAGACTCAGGTAACCTGGAGCTCGTCAAGAGTTGTGCAAAAAGAGAATGTCTGGATGCGTCGATAAGATTTCTCGGTTTTATTCCTGATGAACACATCCCCATACTTTACTCAAATTCCCTAGCCTTAATTATGCCAACCTATTTTGGCCCGACCAATCTCCCGCCTCTAGAGGCCATGTCGTTAGGTGTGCCGGTGATCTATCCGATGCACCTCAAAAACCAATGTGGTGAGGCAGCGCTATATTTTGACGCAGACGATCCAGTCACCCTCTGCGAGGCAATAGAAAAAGTCTCCGACCCGACGGTTCGTGCGGAATTTTCTCAAAAGGGGCTGGCCCATCACAAAATGATTGCGCAGAGGCTCTCTTATGCTGAGACTGAGTTTCGATCAAGACTTGATGTGTTTCAGAGGAGATTGAGTTGTTGGTCACGATCTTAGAAATTTTTCACATGAGTTTTCTTAAAAAATTATTTTGATTTCACAACTACCTCACCGAGAATGTCGTGACCCAAAGCCATGTTAAGGCGCCCCCAGTTTGAAAATATCTGTAGTTACAATATCATATAATCAGTCCCGTTTTCTCGAAAAAGCCATCCAGTCGGTCTTAGCTCAGGATTACAAAAATTATGAGTACATAATAGTGGACCCGGGGTCAACCGATGGCAGCAGGTCTATCATAGAGAAAAAGCATTCAGCCTTTTCAAAAATTATTTTTGAAAAGGATAAAGGTCCAGCGGACGGTCTCAATAAAGGTTTTGGTGCCGCAACCGGTCAAATATTTTACTATCTGAATTCCGATGACATGGTTCTTCCCGGCGCATTTACCAAAGCAAGCGAACATTTCAAAAGATTTCCGGAAGATGGGGTTGTTTACGGGCATGGACTGATGATAGATGAAAATGACACTGTCAAAAGACGAATATTTAGTCGTCAATTTCGGCTAGAGTCATCATATAGGAATTGCAGTGTGGTTCAGCAATCCACATTTATCAATAGATCCGCTTTTGAATCTGCAGGGGGGTTTAATACTTTCAACAAAACCTGCTGGGATTTCGAACTGTTAGTTGACATAATTTTGGCTGGCTACAAAATAAAACGTTTGCCGCATTGTCTGGGGGCTTTCCGGCTTTATGGGGAATCGATATCAGGTTCGGGCCGATTAAACTACACCTATGAAAAAGATTGCACAAGGATAGCTGAAAAAATTCTAGGTCGCCCTCCCATGCGGTTAGACGAATTACGGTGCGTTCTTGATAACATAGTAAGTAGGTTTAGAGAGCCACAGTTCGTTTTCAAAACGATAACGGATATGCTATTTCCTCACAGGTTTTCCAATAGAAGTTTTTTGACACGCTGACTCTATTCTACATTTTTCCAGTTTTCATTCCATGTCTGACAAACGTTTGGGGGACATCATCAAAAATGGGAATGCAAGGACAACCATTAACTGGCTGACTTGGATTCCAACTCCATACAATGCTGTTCTCTTTAGAGAACTGGCTTTCCAAGAGTGCGTTGAACTTAAAGTTCATTACCGAGTTCCGATGATTAGCAGCCATCCATGGGAGTCTGATTTCATCAACTCTTATTCATCACGTTGTTACAAGCACTTTATGGGAATTGATTGGACTCTGGTAAAACTGGCAGCTTTTGATAAAGATTCATTTTTTGTGGTTGGAGGCTGGGACCACCCAACAGCCATATTTGTTATTTGTATTCGGTGTTTTCTAAAATACAAGATTGCGCTATGGACAGATACCCCTAATCCTGACAGGAAGAGGAGAAAAATATTTTCGGTTTTGAGACGCTTTTGGTTAGCCTGGGTTTTTAGAAATGTAAATGCCATCATGGGTACTGGTGAGCCAGCGCTGACGACGCTCTATCAAATGGGGGCGGCGAAAGAAAAGCTGGTTAATCTTCCATATTGGATAGATTTGGATCTTTACAAATTTGCGGAAAAAGAATCACTTGATCATCTAGAAACAGCACATTTTCGTTTTATATCGGTAGGTCGTTTGATTAACCGTCTCAAAGGACATGACATCGCAATTCGTTCATTGAAATTAGCCTTTTCCAATTCGAGCCATTCCTTTGATTACTATTTGGCCGGAACAGGTGAAGATGAGGATCTTTTAAGAGAATTGTCAGCCAATCTAGGAATTGAGGAAAATGTTAAATTTCTAGGCTGGTTAGAGCCGAGAGAACTAGCGAGCTATCTGTCGCAATCTCACTTTTTGATTCATCCATCTCCACTTCACGAACCCTATGGAGTGGCTGTCTTGGAAGGAATGGCTGCTGGCTGTGTAGTAATGGCTTCAGACAAGACATGTGCAGCCCTCGATCGAATACATAATGGAGAAAACGGTTTTATCCACTACGCCAATGACATCACTTGCCTGTCCGATCAAATAAAATCTCTAATTATAAACCCGAAAAAAATACGGGAGATTGGACTCAGAGCTAGAAAAACAGCTGAACTTTGGCCGGTCAAGAGGGGTATTCAGATCGTCACGGGTATATTAAATAAAAGCCAGACTGCTTGATGAATTCAATAGTAGATTCAAAAATTCTTGTGCGGTTTTTAGATTCACGCAATATGGTTTATCAAAGGATATCAGGGATTAGTATCTCAGTTCAACCTGGTTTTAGTTGTCCTTGATGAGAAAATGCAAATGATTTCAATTACGGCGTTCTCTTTGTCTGCAATGGTTTTAAAACTGGAGAGGATCTATGCCCCGCTTTTCAGTATGAGCTAAAAGCTTACTATTGCCACATTATTGTGACCGCATCCTCTGTTAAACCTCACATACAAGAATCGTCTTTTTCACTCTGACGCCAGCGTATAGCTTTCGATTTTATCAATACATCCGTTTTTTCTACCTATCATAGCTATGTCCGAATACAAAGATTTCTACGATACACGCAGACATGAAACATATGCTCAAGATTATTCCCATTATGACCCCAGATCTCACGGAAGATATGAAGATTTGGTTAATTTTGTCCGAAGCTATGGACTTGAAAAAAAACGGGTCCTGGAGATAGGGTCCTCTGGAGGTTTTTTCCAAGACATAGTCGATGACTATTGGGGGACCGATATAGCCCAAAGTCTGTCAAAATACTATCACAAGCCCTATCGAGTGACCGATGGGACAAGATTTCCGTTTGAAGACCAAATGTTTGATGCAGTGTTCACGATCGACGTCTTTGAACATGTGCCAGATTTGGAGAGGGCGTGTCTAGAAATCAAACGATTGCTAAAACCGACGGGCCTTCTTTTTTTTGCCCCTGCCTGGCAGTGCAGGCCATGGGCCGCCGAAGGCTACGCAGTTCGGCCCTATAGCGATTTTGATTTCAAGGGAAAATTTATTAAATTCCTTATCCCATTGAGAAACAGTGTTCCATGGCGTCTAATGGGGATTGCGCCTAAGAGATTATTTAGACATTGTATGTTTGTCTTTGGATTTCGGAACAAGTCTATTCGTTACAAAAAGCTGAAGCCTAATTACAAGATTTTCTGGACCAGTGACTCTGACGCCTGCAATTCAATTGATCCTCACGACGCAATTCTTTGGTTTGAATCTCA
>CALDNG010000376.1 GCA_937915285.1 uncultured Desulfomonile sp.
CAGCAGTTGGTGCTGGCCGCTTTAGGCGAGGAAGACGGAATTTCATCAAGTGATCTGGGAAAGAAGGTTTCAATGGACCCTGCGACCCTCTCCGGTATGCTGGACCGTATGGTCGAGGGCGGGTGGATAACCAAGGAATCCGATTTGGATGACAAGAGATTTCTGAGGATTTGCCTGACCGAACAGGCAAGGGCGCAGTTACCGAACATAACGCAAGAGAGACACAACGTGAATGATGAAATACTCCAGAACCTCTCCCTGGAAGAAAAAGTCCTGCTAAAACGTCTGCTGAAAGACCTCAGGGAGTAAAAAAATTTTAACCGATACTTAGCATGCAAAGTATTTCTGGGCTCTAAAAAAACCGGAAGGGGAACCAAAAATGTCGTCGTGGAAAAAAACAGGATGTATTTGCTGCGGCCAGAATTGCGGCCTTGAGGTAATGGTTGAATCCAACCGCATAGTCAAGGTAAGGGGAGACAAGGCTAACCCACGCAGCGAAGGCTACTGCTGCCGCAAGGGTCTTAAAATCGCTAATTATCAACACCATGTGGACAGGCTGAAAAAACCACTGAAGAGGGTTGGGAACGACTTCATTGAGGTATCCTGGGAGCAGGCGTTGGAGGAAATAGCCGAAAAGCTCAAAACAATTGTTGGTAATCATGGTCCTCGCTCGCTGGCGTACATGGGTGGTGGAGGACTTGGTTGTCATTTTGAGGCTGCTTTCGGCGTTCGGCTTTTGAGGGCATTGGGGTCACAATACCATTACAGCCCACTGGCCCAGGAATTGACTGGGTATTTCTGGGTAAACGGCAGGACGGTCGGCAAGCAGTATTTCTGGCTGATTCCCGACCATAAGTCGACGGATATGCTTGTTGCCATAGGCTGGAATGGGTGGATGAGTCATCAAATGCCCCAAGCCAGACGACATCTGAAAGCGATTTCGGATGATCCGAAAAAGCTGCTGGTTGTCATTGATCCGCGTAAATCTGAAACGGCCCAGAAAGCCGACATTCACCTGGCCTTACGCCCTGGAACAGACGCTCTGCTGCTGAAATCACTCATAAGCATAATCCTTCAGGAAAACTGGCAGAAGTCCGATTACATTGAGGCTCATGTGAGAGGCTTTGAAGCCATAAAACCCTGGTTCATGAATTTTGACACACACTCGGCAATTAAGCTTTGTGATCTGGAATATGAAAAGGTTAGGGAGCTTGCCCGTTTGATGGTTGAGAGGAAGTGGTCATGCCACGCTGATTTGGGAATCCTGATGGGTCGCCACAGCACCACATGCTCCTATCTGGAATCGATCCTGCTTTCCATCTGCGGGCGCATTGGCAGTCCTGGCGGTAATTTCATACCGGGGCATCTTTTACCCATTGGGGCTCATTCAGATGAACGCGATCCCAAAACATGGAGAACCGTTGCCACAAATTTCCCGGCCATCATGGGGACCTTTCCACCGAACGTGATGCCGGAAGAAATCATGTCGGGTCGGGATGACAGGTTAAGGGCAGTCATAGTCAGCCAGGCAAATCCTCTGAGATCCTATGCAGACACCACCGCTTATGAAGAAGCCTTCAAGTCTCTTGATCTGCTCGTCTGCATGGAAATAGCGATGACAGAGACGGCGAGGCTTGCTCATTACGTACTGCCTGGCGCATCGGCCTATGAAAAGTACGACGGCACATTTTTTACCTGGAACTATCCGGAAATTTTCTTCCAGATGCGCAGGCCGGTTGTGGAGGCCGAAGGCGAATGCCTGGAAGAAGGAGAAATTCTGACCAGGCTAGCAGACCGTCTCGGGCTCGTGCCGGATATTCCAGATACGCTGTATGAAGCGGCGAAGGCTGACCGAATGACATTCGGAATGAACTTGATGGCTTATATGCAGGCCGAGCCACGAGCCATGCAGATGACTCCCTTCATTCTTGCAAAGACGTTGGGGAAATCACTTGGATCAGTGAATCTTGCGACGCTCTGGGGGCTGCTCCAGATTACTCCGAGGTCCTTCAGGGAGAATGCGGCGAGGGTGGGCTTCAATCCCGGAATGATGATGGGAGAGGAAATTTTCAGGGCCATTCTGGATCATCCTGAAGGCCTTTGGGTAGGCAAGAGCGACGTTGATAATTTCTGGAATGATGTAAAGACTGAGGACAAACGTATAAACATTTTGATTCCCGAGCTGCAGGACATAGTGAAATCAGTGGAGCCGCTGGCTGAAAAGGCCGCCTTAACTATGGACGGGAATTATCCTCTGGTGTTATCCGCCGGTCGGCACATGGATTATAACGCCAATACCATAATGAGGGATCCTGAATGGCTTGACGGAAAAACAAGGGCCTGCACTCTCATGATGCATCCTTCGGACGCATCCAAATACGGTCTAACCGATGGACAAACGGTAAAGATTGTTACCCAGGCGGGTTCGGAGGAAATAGAGCTGGAACTCACCGACACGGTCAGAGTCGGACAGGTTATTATGCCGCATGGCTTCGGCCTTGTTCATGCCGGAGTCAAGAATGGCCCCAATGTGAACAGGCTGACCGCAAGCGGCAACCGGGATCCCATTGCAGCGACTCCTCTACACCGCTATGTCCCCTGTAAGGTAGAGTCATTGGCAACCCCGGACTCAAATAGGGGCTGATATCGCGGTTTACCCCAAGATTTGTAGCTCCGGCCTCTGCGCCGGAGTTACACTCGACCGTCAATGTTCCGATTCAGCGCTATTACAAAGATTTTAGTTCAATCCGGACATTGAAGCTCCTGGCGTTTTGGCCGATTCAGGGGCTTGGGGGCATCATTCTTCTTTGAAGAATTGTGGATAGAGTTTACGGGCGCAATCAGGGCAGATACCATGACTAAATTCAGCTTCTGTCCTGTCCCTGATATAAACCTCGACAGCCTGCCAGAACCCCTGGTCATCACGTATCTTCTTGCATGAGGCGCATATGGGAATCAGACCTTTCAAAGTTTTTATTTCCGACATGGCTTTTTCGAGATCACCTATAACCTTGTTTTTGGCCTCTTCAGCGAGTTTGGCGCGAATGCCCAGAGAAAAAATGGAAGTCAGTTTGTGCAGGGTCGTCACATCGTCCTGAGTGTAATCATTCCGTGAGTTGGCTACCGAAATTTGCCCCACCAGCTCGTCTCCATCCATGGCCGGGGCGCAGATTACTCTCTTGATAGGTATATGTCCCTCTGGAGTACCTGTTGAACGAGTATCATCCGATGGAGAATTTGACATTACGCAAGCCTTGTTGTTGAGTCCCCAACCCCACAAACCGCTAAAGCTTTCGAAAACAAATTTCTTTAAGTAAATGTTGCATTGATCCCAGATATCGTGGGTCATTGTCGGACAAACCAGTGCCCCGGTTTGCGGGTCGATATAACCTGCATAGCCATGCCTGGATCCAGTAACCTTGAGGGCTTCATTGAGAGCGACTGACGCTACATTTTCCATGTTGTTGGCCGCCAGAATATTTATCGCCAACTCATACATGGTTTCGTTGATTTTCGATTGTTTTTCGAAAAGGGTCTCGGCGGTCTTCAGACGAGTAATGTCGCTGATTATCATTTTGGCCTGCAACCTATTCCCATTTTTGTTGGTCAGAGAATTACACTCCAGAAGCGCGAACAATATGCCCCCGTCAGCTTTCTGAAACCTAATTTCACATGTGAGTTTTTCGTCTGTCAGGAATACCTTCTGAAACTTCTGGTGAAAAATGTTTGCATCATCAGCGTAAAATAACCTAGACAAGGGCCTGTTGATGATGGACGCTCTATCTATTCCCAGCATGCGGCAGGCCGTCAGGTTGATCTCCTGCACCAGTCCCTTGTTGTCCAGAGTGAGATAACCGACGGGAGCGAATTCGTACAATTCCCAAAAAAAGTCACGGGCCTCCATAAGCGCCTGTTCGCTGGCTCTAAGCTCCTCATTCTTTAACTCAAGTTCAATCTGGTGGACTTGCAACTCGTGGATCAGTTTTGACCTATCTTCATTGGAAACAATTGAAGATTCATGCTTTGCACGATCTCCTGAGTTGAGAATGTCTAGGGCTCTGGAACGAAGGGTCTGCTGTTTGTCTTTATTTTGAGGGTTCTGGTCCATTTCATCCTCTGGATTGTTTGGAACATGAAATTAAACTCGACTGGCAGTTTTTGCATCTGAATCCAGGACTTCCCTGATGGTCTTGAGAAAAATGTTTCGGTTGATTGGTTTCTGATCCGCCATGAAATTTATCCACTTCATGGACATTCTTTGAAACATTCTGATCCATCATTGCCGGAAAGTAAACTCTAAATGTTGTTCCCAATCCTAGGGCGCTTTCGCAAGTTATGAGCCCTCGATGGTTCACTACAATTCCGTAAACTATCGACAACCCCAGCCCGGTTCCGGAACCGGCAGGTTTGGTGGTTTCAACCTCAATTTCTCCACCATCGGGCATTACGTCTTTCGCATTTAGGGCAAGGTTCAACATGATCTGTTCAATTTGCGTAGGATCTGCCGAAACACTCATCAGGTCATCGCAACAAGTCATCTTGATGGAGATATTCTTCGGGATGGTCCTATCGAGCAGCTTTCTCATCTGCTGAATCCGTTCATTGATTTGCAATGGTTGAAGGCGGGATTGACATATATCTGGTAAAGAACGTTATAATATTCGTGGACACAGCGGGCCTCATCACATGCATCA
>CALDNG010000377.1 GCA_937915285.1 uncultured Desulfomonile sp.
GGGGAATTGGATGGTAAGAACATTTCCATCAAGTTTAGCTCCACCCGGCTTTCTGAGAAAAAGGCTGCGCGGCAAGAATACATGCCTCTTGAAAGAGCCTATCCTGATAACCAGATCACCCTCATCTTTGAACAGGTCAATGTAATCTTTCGTAATGAATGGAAGCTTCATCTGAAGTTCATAGTTGTCATCGAACTGGGTAATTTTGTACACTTCCTCATCGTGCAATATTGTTGAAGGGTCAGTGCCTCCATAAACGAGGCCGGCAATCTCACCGAGTTTTTCAACTCCAACAGCCTCATCTTTAAGAATGGGTACGTTCAGGATGGGAATAGGGCTGAATATTCCAGATATCTGCTCCATGGATTTTTTCTGGCTGATCAGTCTGTCTGCGAAATAACCCTCGTTCAGAAAATCGGGAAAAAGCCGATTGACTATGATTGCATCGACCACCAAACCGTACAGGCAGAAATACATAAAAGCACGCTGAGTCTCCTTAACCACCATTCTCTCTGGGTTTGTGACAAGTCTCACTGAGGTGATTTTTCTGTCTAGCAAAAGACTGTCAACTCCCTCAAGTTTAACAAACAAATCTTTGATGGATGCAAAATACGAATCCTCGGGAATGGGTATGTCCGTGACTTTTTTGGCTATTGGTCGAGCCAGCTTGAACAGGCTCCTCTCGACGTTGAAGACGCGCTTGATATACCACTCCAGTGTCGATGGCATTCCAATGAAACGCAGGGATTCACCGGTAGGGGCACAATCAATCACTATGACGTCAAACGCTTTTTCCCTGTAATACTGGTTTATGTAAAGCAGGCTGATGACATCTTCCATGCCGGGTATTACCGCAAGCTCTTCTGCTAATACTCCAGCCATACCGGTTGAGCCAAGCAGAGCAGCAAGGTATTTGGACACCTCACCCCAATGGCGTTCAAGCTCTTCCTGGATGTCAACTTCCTGAATCCACAAATTGTCCTTTATGGCCCTGGGCTTCCCACGGTTCCTGTCATGCAGGTTGATGTCGAGTTGAAATGAATCGGACAGACTGTGCGCTATGTCGATGGATATTACTATGGTTTTGTATCCCTGTTGTGCGCATCTGAGGCCAGTAGCCGCAGCGATGGTAGTTTTGCCAACCCCGCCCTTGCCCGAAAAAATTATGATTCTGGGGTGTTCCTTGATCATTTGTTTGTCCGCCAATATTTTTGATAGAAAACAATTTCAAAAAATAATATTCGAGAAATTGACCAATTTTATGAGACTTGTCATTTATAAAACTTAATCACGGCAATTGAAAAACAGTAAAAAGCTTCCCAAAAAAGAAAGACGCATCTAGCGTCTTTCTTGATAAGAAATCAAACTTAACTTTCCCGTCTTTTAGTTATCAAGGTGTCACTTTTCGTAAAATGCAAAGAAGTCCTTGCTGTAGCCTTGATCATAGCGTTTCATGGTATACTGAAGCTGATCAGGCGAGAGCCTGTCCCGCCTGGTGATTTTGTTGGTACCATCCCTGAAATAGAAATTACAGACTATGTTGTGAATATTGGCGTCCCCGTGAATAGCGCGTTTGCAGCCGGCGAGAACAAGCGCTTTGGCCAAATCCTTCGTGCTAACATGATGCCCCATGGCGAAAACAAGATTTCCGTCGTCCCTTATACCAAAGGCTGTCCTGTTAGCCAGAAACCAATATTCATTGGACATCGTACTGCGCCCATCATTGTCCACGAGGAATCCGCCAAGACCGATTTCTGAGTCCGTTGGTTTTCCATTCTTAAATATTTCTTCAACTACTTTGCCGTCCTTGACAATGAGATGTCTGAGCTGGCGTGCGTCACGAACGAGTGAAAGGGGGATTTCGTTGGTCCATTCAAGCACATCTACCGAATCGTCCTTGTAAACTACCAGAGTAGCCATTCCGGGCACCATCGGATATACGACCTGACCCCTGAAGATCGCCCCTGCCCCTCTTGCGTGCTGCTGCATCCACATGGCGTTGGTTATAGCCACTATCCTCGAGAGGGATTCAGGTTCGGACGAATGCGAGATCTGGTAAATTCCAGGCTCTGTTTGTCCAATAAAGAGTCTGGGCTTTAACCTCGAAATGTCAAAAACAGCCATGTAGACTATGGAAGTGGGAAAGTCCACACTTGGCCTGTAAACTGTTTTGTAAACGAGTGATTTGCCGTCTGCGCTTGATGGTGTATCCTGAGACGTCCAGATACCTTCACCGTCAAGTTTGGGAGATTTGTAAAGTGGCGGAATATTGGGCGCATTGGGAAAAGATAAACTGACAGTGCGATCAACCGCTGGTTTGGCCGGGCTTACGATCTCGGATTCCAGCTCTTTTTGGAGGGCTTCGGGATCATCAATTGAAGCCGTCTTTATTTCATCCTGTTGAGGCGCCTTTGAAAGGAGTGCGTCAAGCCATTCCGGCAAGATATACTCCAGATGAGTCGAGGTCTCGGACGGTCCGAAGGAAGCCGTCACCGCCACTGCTTCATTTGGAGCAGAAGCGTTGTCAAGTCCAGTAGCTGTGTTCACCATCAGGACGCTGCAAGCCATCGTAATCAAAACAATAGTAAAACTTTTCCTGTCCAACATTCCTAACCCTGCGAGATTTTATTCGGGCTCAAGTAAACCCGTAAATGATTCTGAAACGACAAAAAAGATTTGAGATAACTGAAATTATACCATAAATACCCCAGAAACACAATTTACTTACTGAATTCGCTCGCCAGTCAATCATTAGGCATCATTTCTGATTCTTGACTGTCAAATTGCTTGATCTGAATTTGTGTATTGAGGCCTGACCGGATATCGGGGGTCTGATCATTTATACAACGAGTCCCGGAATTTCCCGCGCCAGATAACTCTTTTGGAAACCTGGCCGTTCGGTCCTGACATTTTTACACTATTACTAATGGATCGATTGTCAAGAATTTTTTGGCCGATTGCCGACATTTGGAGCTTACTGAGGCACCCCTGGTCTACTTGGGAAAGGCTGTGACTCATTTCGTCACAATTCGTTGGGATGTCGCCAAAATTGTTTTTTGAAAGCAATCGTGATAGATCGTATCCGCAGCGTTCGATTGTTGAATTTGGTCCTAACAAGTTTCCAGCAAAGGGCGTAACGATGTTTGAAGAGACAGATTCAGGCAATATCGGGAAAATTATGATGGATTTCTGTGTAAACGATTTTGCGAGTTCCTGCTCGGCTGAGAATCACGGCATTGAAAACTCCGATCTGATGGATTTAAGCCATATAATTGAAATCATCAAGCCGGTTCGAGTGAAAGGTTCGGGGCAGGGTCCAGTTTCCGGTATTTCGATAGACACGCGAAAGCCCATGGGGCCGAACAATGTTTACTGGTCCATAAAAGGACCACATTTTAACGGTAATGACTTTGCTCATGAGGCTTTAAGGAGTGGAGCTAAAGCTGTCGTGGTAAGTGATCCGTCAGTTTTTGATCAGCTTGCGCCAGTAGACGCGACCGTCATAGAAACCGCGGACACAGTAGTAGCCCTTCAGAAGCTCGCCACAGAATACAGGAAAGCATTTTCAATACCGGTGATAGGAATAACCGGCAGTAATGGCAAAACCCTAGTAAAAGAGATGCTTGCTTCAATTCTGTGTCTCGATAGAAAGACGTATCGTTCACCTCTGTCATATAACACTCAAATAGGCGCGGCTCTGGGATTGCTGGGGATGAGACGTGACCATGAAATAGCCATAATAGAGGCCGGAATAAGTCTTCCAGGAGAGATGGAACGCCTGGAGAAGATGATTAGGCCGGATCACGGCATTCTGACCGTTATCAGCAAGGCTCATATCGGTGGTTTGGGCACGCTTGAGAAAACATTCGAGCAAAAAAAGGAATTGTTCAAAAATCTGACACCTTCGTCCTTTCTGGTTCTAAACGCTGATGATGACATTAGTATGGCTTTGGAGGGTGAGACTAAGGCTCGGGTCATCACCTTTGGGTTTTCACCCAGGGCCGATGTTCAGGCGCTTCACTGGCAAGAGCATCCGGGGAAAGGGTCTACCTTTCGGATGAAACTTTTTGATCAGGAGCTTGAAATAAATCTTTCAGCCTCGGGCCGTTTTAATATCCTGAACGCTCTGGCTGCCTCTGCCGCCGCTGGAATGCTGGGTGTTCCTCCTAGCTTGATCCAGCAGGGACTGGCCGAATTTCGTCCATCTCCAATGAGGCTTGAAATTCACACTACCGTAACGGGTGTGACCCTGATAAATGACACGTACAACTCTGATCCAGCCTCAATAAGAGGCGCGTTAGACGTCCTGGGCAAGATAGGCGCCGGAAGGCGAAAGATTGCCATAATCAGTGAGATGCTCGACTTGGGACTTCACAGTATGGAAGAGCACTTGGCAGTTGGTCGTGAAGTTGCCCGGGTGAATGTGGATCATCTCATAACAGTCGGAGAAAACGCTGCGTTGATCGGAAGGGCTGCGGCTCAGGAGGGTTTGAGCAAGAACCGGATAGCAAATGCCAGGAGCTATGATGAGGCTGCCCGTGAGCTGGAAAAGATAATGAATAGCGGTGATGTGGTTTTGTTCAAGGGCTCCAGATGGTTCAGGCTGGAGAGATTGGCTCGTGAGCTTGTTGGATCGATAGGCCCCACACGTCTGATAGTAGACCTCGACGCCATAGCCAGCAATATAAAGGCG
>CALDNG010000378.1 GCA_937915285.1 uncultured Desulfomonile sp.
TTCTCAACGCCGGTTCATCCGCAGGCAGCGAAGACTATTCGGCGACCGCAATTAAATCCCTGGGAGAAGTGCTTGTCCATGGGGTCGCAATGATGCCTGGAAAGCCAACCATTCTTGGGATGATAGCAGGAAAGCCGGTGATTGGAAATCCGGGCTATCCTGTCTCGGCCGTCTTGTCATTCGAGGTTTTCGGGTTGCCCGTGATAGCGGAGATGCTCGGCGTGAAAGCATTCTCAAGGCCGTCCATATCAGCATCGGTAGCCAGGAAGATACCCTCAAAACTGGGTCGGGAAGAATTCTTCAGGGTCAAGCTGGGTAAGGTTGGGGACAAGGTTATTGCGGCCCCGCTTCCACGTGGAGCAGGTTCCATTACAACACTAACACGGGCCGATGGCATTATCAGAATTCCATCTAATGTAGAGGGCATAGAAAAAGACGCAAATGTCAACGTAGAACTACTGCGAAGCCCGGACTCTATTGAAAGAAACCTGGTGATTATAGGCAGCCATGATCTCACTCTGGATATCCTTGCTGATGAGCTTATACCTCACAACATTTACGTTTCATCCAGCAATGTTGGAAGTCTTGGTGGTCTTCTGGCTATCAAGAACAGGTCCTGCCACTTTGCTACCTCGCATTTGCTCGACGAAGCGACCGGTCAATATAACTGGTCCTACATCAAGCGCTACATTCCAGATGTGCCTGTAAAGCTGGTCAATGCTGTCTATCGTGAACAGGGCCTCATTGTTCCAAAGGGAAATCCGAAAAGGATTCAGGGATTTGAAGACCTCCTTCGTCAGGATGTTACCTTCATCAATCGACAGAAAGGGGCAGGAACAAGGGTTCTGCTCGATTACTACCTGAGCCGCCTGGGGATTGATTCTTCCAGAATAAAGGGGTATGCCCTCGAGGAATACACTCATACTTCCGTGGCTGTGGCGGTCCTCTCTGGTGTGGCCGATGTTGGAATGGGGGTCATGGCGGCTGCCAAAGCCCTAAATCTTGATTTCATTCCGGTTGCCACCGAGCAATATGATCTGGTCATACCGGAAGAATTCATGGAAGATGAGAAGGTTGTGCGGATGCTGGAAGTAATACGCGGGGAGTCATTCAAGAAAAAAGTCCTTGCCCTTGGTGGTTATGGGGTAGAATTGACAGGCTGTTTCGTTTGACATGATGCCCGCTGATGAATATGCCACTTATAAGTTGTAGTTTGGGAGACACTTGAAAAAATGGACTGGTTGTGGCCGCAGGGATCAACGCTTAGCGTGATAATTGGCGCAGCCCTGGTTATTGGATTCGTGCTGAGCATGTGGATTCTCGTGCTGGGTAGGATAAATCCGACTCTGGGATCCATGGATGAACCAGACGTAGTTGCCGTAGCTAAGGGTAAATGCGGTGATTCCATGAAAATATCGCTAAAATTCAGCAATAACAGGGTTGTTGACGCCAAGTACTGGACAGACGGATGCCGTTCGAGCAACGAATGTGGGGCAGCGGCTACGAGACTGGCCCTTCACAAGACCCCGGAGGAAATCGTGGATATCGACTACAGAACCATTCACGATGAGGTCGGAGGACTTCCCGAAGATGACTGGCATTGCGCCACACTGGCCGCAGGAGTTCTGCAGGAGTCTCTCAGAATGTACATGACAGGAGACGATAGGGGGCCTAAATCAAACTGAATGTAAGGATATTTCCTTGACGATCAGGAATCACATGAATAAATCGTTCGAGCGATCTTAGCTGCTTGACCGATCAATTCAGTTTTGTTAATGTCTTGTACCGGATCGAAATTAATCTATTCTAAGGCGCCTTCCCATGGTTTAAAAAATGGTAGGGCATCCTTAGAATAGTTTTCTATTTTTGGGGCCAAAAAAATTTTGTTGGTGACTGCGAAAGCAGGAAGACAGTGTCAAGGGAGAGAACTTGAAAATGAGCCTGGCAAGACGCCCGATATCGACCCAGGGACATAAGAAACTTAATGAGGAAATGGATCGTCTCATAAGAATTGAACGTCCCTCCGTCATCAAGGAAATTGAAATCGCCTTAGGGCATGGTGACCTCTCTGAAAACGCCGAATACACCTACGCAAAGGAGAAACAGGCGCTCATCGAGACGAGGATACGCGATCTCCAGGAACGTCTGGCTGCATCGGAAATTATTGATCTGGACAATCGCGTAATTTCTGAGAGGGTTGTCTTTGGATCAACTGTCACAATAGAAGATCTGGACACTGATGAGAGGAAGGTTTATCAGCTCCTCGGGCAGGATGAAGCAGATATTTCAAAAGGAATTCTCTCGATAGATTCCCCGGTCGGCAAAGCGCTCATAGGTAAAGAAACCGGGGATGTCGTCGAGATAAAGACCCCTAACGGTATCAGGGAATGCGAAATCATTGATGTCAAATAATTAAAGCCTGATTGAGTTCCTGAAATGCGCAAAAAAAGTTCCCGCATTCTCATATTGTGTGATTTTGATGGTACCGTGTCTGTAAAGGACACGGTCAATAGACTTATAAGATCGCACCAGAACGATCCTGAATGGAGATATCACGTCAAAAGGTACCTTCGTGGTAGCACAGGGTCCAAGGGGGTCTATGAAGCGGTAGGCCCGATGATGAGGATGGATCAGGGGGATCTGGACAGGTTCGTTGATGAACACGCTCAATTGGACCCGCACTTTCCCGAATTTCTGGAATGGGCAAACGCTAATGATATAGACGTCAAGATAGTCTCGGATGGGTTTGACGCGACCATAAACACCTTGTTCGCCAAACACGGAATAGATGGCCTGGAAATCTTCGCAAACATCCTCAGGTTTGCAAAAAGCAAAAGAGTTGAAATCCATTCCCCGCATTCCAATCCGCAGTGTGGTGTATGCGGGACATGCAAACTGGCTGTTTTAAATCGGTTCCGGGGCTTGTACGACAAAATAATCCTCATCGGAGATGGAGAGTCTGACAGGCACGCCGCTTCAGAAGCGGACATAGTTCTCGCATTAAAGGATTTGTTTGTGTACTGCGCACGCAACGACATACCGGCCATTAGACTGAGAAATTTCCATGAAGTTCCTGCATTGCTTACTCGGCGGGTCGACGCAGTGGCTTTTGACATGGATGGGACGCTCATAGAGTCAATGGAGGCCATAGCAGAGGCATTTAATCATATGTTCGCCTCGTTGGGATACCCGTTGATGACAGTGGATGAAATTATCAGGAAAACAGGCGTGTCACTTGTAGATTTTGTCAGATCGTTCCTCAAACCTGAAGAGGCTGAACTTGGCATCAAGATATTCAGGGACTACTACGACACGATATTCCTTGAGAGAACTACCATGTTCCCTGGCGCAGCAGAGACTCTTGATAAAATCGGCTCCGTCCACAAGACCGGGGTTGTTACCAACAAACGCGGAAAATATGCCAGGATACTTGCCGATCACCTTGGTTTTTCAGACAAAATGGCTTTAATTATAGGAGCGGAAGATGGGTTCAAGGCTAAACCGCACGCTGACATGTTCATAGAGTTCATGAAAGCGGTTGATGCCCATGAACGTTCAACCGTCTATGTTGGAGACGCCCCGATTGATATTCAGGGCGCCCATTCTGCCAACATTGACGCCTTTGCGCTTGCAAACCGATTTTACACGGCCGAAGAACTGGCTCTGCACAAACCTAGAAGGGTATTGAGAGACATCACCGAACTACCGGAAGCCCTGCAGCCGATAATCTGACAGGTCCATCACCCACTGCGCCATCTGTTTCCAGGTCATTGTTAGGGAATCGTTCGCTTGAGCGCCCGTTTCAGGTAATTTCTACCAGTGGCCTTCCCCCCAATCTCGATTTAACCTCGATCAAAGTACAAAAATTATATTTTGTGTAGCCTGTCAGTCCCGGATTCTGATACTTATGAATTTGTCCGACAGTTTTCATCATCTGGCAGTGGAGAGAGATGGGCTCGGTAATAACATTCGTGCTTGTTGCGTCTCTTGCGCTGCTGATAGTTAGAATCGCAACAGTCGCTCTGACCCTAACCGGACTTTCACGTGACATGGCGTCTTTCCAGGCGCGTTCCGCCTACACTGGAGTGGGATTTACCACGGTTGAATCTGAAGCGGTCGTCAACGATCCACAACGCCGAAAAATAATCAAAAAAATGATGCTGTTGGGACATGCCGGGCTGGTCACCAGCGCGTCCACTCTCATCATTGGTTTTTCGGATTCAAATCCCGATTATTCCCTATCTATAAGACTAACCACCTTGTTGGCTGGATTGATAGCATTGTGGGGAGTGGCTTACAGCAAAACAGTAGACAAGCACATATTTGCGGTGACAGAGCTTTTCCTGAGGCGTTTCACAGATCTGGCTGTAAAGGACTACACAACTATTCTGGAAATGCCTAATGGACACGCTGTCGTCGAAATAACCGTGGCGCCAGGTTCAAGTTTGGTGAATCGATCAGCGCGAGAGCTTGGAATGATCCGGAAAGGAATTATTTTCCTTTGTATTAGGCGAGGCAACGGTGAATTCGTCGCTGAGATTAGCGCATCAACCGAGGTCCTGGAAAATGACAGAATAACTTTGTATGCCAGAAAAGCGCTGCTAAAAGAGCTGGTAGATGTCGCCAAACCTCATGGAACGGCACACCAACCACAATAAATGAAGGTCACAACTTGACAATAATAGTCATGATTATCATTTTTATGGGGAACACTAGTAATGCAGTGTTGTCAGTAAGTTCAATACCTACCTACAAAAGTATTTGAGGGCCCCATGTTCCTACCATACATGAGGGCCTTTCTTTTTGGGGCAGATGATGACATTCACTGACGTGATCATGTGACCGAATTCAGTATGCGTGCGTGTCCGCTATCTTTTCGAACATTCTGACCAGGCCGGCTCCAAGAGCGTAAATGGAATCCATGTCCAGGTTTTCCGGGGCCGATGTGTCAAAACATATGGAAAGGCTTGACTCAAGGCCTTCATCTGGTTTCCAGTAGCGGATCAAAATTGGAAATTTCACAAGAGGCTTTAGTACTATGGACACATCTGAACCGCAATCGTCGGAAACTGTAGTGGCGTTGAAAATCTGTGTCATGAGATCGAAAAGTTGCATGTGTTCGTCAATGATCTTTTTCAATGGCTTTTCGCAGCGTTGTTGGAACAAACCTTCCCAGGCCATTCCACCTTTAAGGTCCCTCATCGTGGCCCACTTTCCGCTCAATTCCACGCCACCGCAATTAAGGACATAATTCAGCAGTGGAATGACTATCCAGGGGTGCATGTGAATGGCGGAGGATAGATTTGCATGCCTGTCTATCCGGAAATCCTTGCCAAAAACTTTTATTACAAGCGTTCCATCAGAATACTCGGCTCCTGTGCGCAGGGCCGCTTCCCGCAAATCAGTGTTTCTTATCTTTTCTTTCAGTGACTCTACATGTTGGAGGAGTTCATCTGGCCCGTCTCCATTTTTCTGAATGCCTGACCCAAAATCGCCAATGACCTCTTCTTTGATGTATGGACAATCCTTGAGATGCTTCCTTCCCTGAAACACATTGACTGCAAAGACAAGGCATGTAGGCTCATGACAGGCCTTGCAATTGTTTTTTGGTAGGACCTTGAGGATGTCCATTGCGTTTTTCATCGAAGTCATTTGTCCCCTCCTTGCCGTCGCTCAGGTGTGATGGCCTTGCATAGCGATAAACTAAAATAGGTCTACTGATACTTGATGGCCTTCAATACTATTTCGGACGCTTTCTTGGTTGCATCAGGTTGAACCAGGTATTCGCGAATCTGTTCAAATCCGGTCTTCATAATTTTACACAAATCGGCGTTTGATCTCAATTTGTCGAGCCAGTGCGCCATAGTAGCTGCATTGGCGTGTCTCTGAAGCAGTTCGGGAACAAACAGAGGCCTGCCGCATTCATCACAACTAATCTTGTGTCCTGAATCCAGCACAAGGCTTATTGGGCCTCTTATGCCTTCATGTTCCATCTTGATGGACAGAACGTTGGCGATTGCGACATGGATGTCCGGATCCATTAGTAAGGGTTTCAATATCCTGGTGGCCAGGAACCATGAAAAATCATCCATGAGGTATACCACGGCGTGAGGCAGTCCTGCGAGGGCTGCCTGGAGCGTGGCCGTTCCGGAGCATATAAGCCCGCTATCTGAGGCCGCCATGATTCTCGAGGCCTCCAATTGGGAAATCATGACGTCGACATCTGCTGATTCCAAGATCCGGTTTATCATCCCAGTCAGATGCTGTCCGGCTACCGGAAGAACGTATCTGGTGTCGGGATATTTCAGTTGATGTCTTTTGGCCGCCGCCAGCATCAGGGGCAAAGTTCTCTCGATCTCCGAGGATCTGCTCCCCGGCGCCAGGGTGACTATCCAGGTATCAAGACCTAAACCCAATTCCGTTCGCGTTTCAACCCTGTCAACCTTCGGGGGTGAGTCATTCACCATGGTATGACCAACAAAATGAGCGTCTACCCCCAAGTCCCGATACAACTTCTCTTCAAAAGGGAAAATGGTCATCATGGTGTCTACACGATCCCTGATCTTATAGATTCTCCCTTTTCTCCAGGCCCATACCTGTGGGCTAATGTAGTAGCAGACCTTTGTTCCCGATTGTTTTGCAAACTTGCACAATCTCAGATTCACATCGGGAAAATCCACCGGTATGAACAAGTCATATCCTGATGTCAAAAGCTCATTTTTCATGGTCCTGTAAGCGCTTAAAACCCTTTTGAGCTTGGAGAGTCCCCCGCTGAATCCGATCGTGTTTATTTCCTTGTAATGGTGAAAGAGGTGAACCCCGAGAGCCTTAAGCCGGTCGCCTCCAATCCCCGAGACCTGAAGGTCAGGTAGTGAGGACTTCAGTTCCTTGATGAGCCTGGCCAGGTGATAATCACCCGAGGCTTCCCCCGCCATTACCAGAATGGTTGGTCCTTTTGGTGAAGAGCGCATGAAACTCCAGTCCAACACCGGAACCCCAAAATAAGGGTTTGGGACTCTAAAATTCGGATTATTGATACAAGCGTGCGCTTGATGCCGTAGTTCCAATATTTAAACACTTCAGCATACCAAAATGAATTAACGCTTGACAAGATCATAATTTGTGATAAGGGAACGATCCGTAAAGCCCAGACCTTTTTTATTTTTAAATATTAGCTGGATGCCATAAAAGCCTAATTCCGCGCGTTTAATGCTCGGATACGGTTTTCTAGGGTGTTAGAGCAGGGAGTTTATTATGAAGCTAGGTTTTTGCGAAAAGTGCGATAAACCGACCGATGCGTGCTATGAAATACGTAATAATAAGGTTTACTTGGTAAAGTTTTGCAAAGATTGTGGAAGAACATCCTCGCTGGTTACCAAGGACGCTCGCAAGTGGCGTTGGAAAAGGGAAATCGCTTGTTATCAAGAACCTGCTGGCCCCACTTGTTCTTTGGACTGCAAATCATGTGACCATCAGTTGCACACTAAACCATCTACAGTCTCAATTGACGTTACTAACCTGTGTAATCAGCGCTGTCCAATCTGCCTAGCTTACGTCGATGCAATGGGTTTTGCCTATCATCCCCCCCTGGAGTACTTTGAAAAAATATTCAGACATTTCCAGAAGCAGCATCCCAAGCCGAACATGTGTTTTTTCGGGGGTGAGCCAACTGTTCACGCCAATTTTACTGAGATCGTAAAAATGGCGCGTGACTATGGTTTCCAGGTTCAACTATTCACCAATGGGGTCAAGCTTGCGGACAGGCGATATTGTGAGGAGCTTTGTTCTCTGGGCATTCAGGTGAATTTCAGCCTGGACGGAACCAGGCCGGACATATATAAAACGTTGAGGGGTGACAACTCCCTTGAGGTGAAACGACGGGCTTTCAGGAATGTCATTGAATGTGGAGTCAATAAGCTAGCGGTTATATCTACAGTGGCAGAAGGCGTCAATGACTCCAACATGCGGGAAATGATGGAATTCATTCATGAGCACAAGGATCATGTGTCGGTTTGGGGTTTTGTTCCACTGACACCGTGCTGGGAATCAAAACATGTCAAGCTCGAGCCTACCACCACGGAATGTGTCGAAAAGATTTTTGAACAGATGATCCCTGATATAGAATTTGTATCTACCGGTATGATGAAATTTGAAGTCCTGTCGAAATTTTTCGGCAGGCAAACACTTGGTGGCTCCCATCCCAATTGTGAAAGCGCTACCCTAATGGTTTCGGATGGATCTCATTACGTTCCCATTTCATCATACTTGACCATCCCACTTTCCCAGTTGTTGGCCGAACTAAGAGAGATTGACGCCATTCTCCTCTCACAGTCGCCCAATTCCAGGGATGGTTGGCTGCAGAAGGCGCTTTTCGACGTCAAGACCCTTTCCAAGACAGTGGCTATTCTTTACAAATCCATGAGATTCCGGAAGATCTTTGGCGACAGATATGTTTTCAATGGCATGATGTCCCTGTTGGATCTGGTTAAAGGCCGGAAAATAGACAGAATTCTAGCTGAGCGAACCTGTTTTAAGCGGATACTTACCATGATCACGATCCCTTACGAAGACAAGGGCGGTTTGGAAGATGCCCGGTTGAAGGATTGCCCGGCAGTATTTGCTTACGAGGATGTCGTCACCGGCAGGATCAAAACGGCTGCCTTCTGTTCCTGGCAGACAATAAAGGATGATGTGTGCCGCAAGATCCAGGCTCATTACGAAAGCGAGCCAGAGCGCAAAAGCCAGAAGGCCCTACTGTCCTGAACTAAGACCGACTTGTTTGATTTAGGAAATTGTTGTTAAACAGTCTTGCATCAGTCCTTTTTAGACATATAAACCGACTACGGCATAACGGACCGGAACGGCAACTGACCGGTGGAATCCGAGAGAGATTTCTTGTTGTCATTGTCTCCGCTAGTTAGCGCAGTCATACCTACCTATAACCGGGCTAATGTGATATCCCGCGCCATTCGCTCGGTTATGACCCAAACCTACAGACCGATTGAAATAGTTGTTGTGGATGACGGCTCTGAGGACGATACCTCGGAAGTCCTGCTGAAATTTCCAGGCATAAAAATACTGGCCCAGGCCAATCTCGGTGTCTCTGCCGCCCGAAACACGGGAATTGCTAACTCGACAGGCTCCCTCGTCGCCTTCCTGGATTCTGATGACGAATGGCTCCCCGAAAAAATTCAGAAACAGGTTGAGCTATATACTAGGGATCAGCCATATTTCATCTGTCATACCAATGAAATATGGTTGCGAAATGAAAAACCGGTTTCTCAAAAGACCATACATTTGAAGCAGGGCGGTTATTTCTTTGAGCGGGCTCTTGAACGCTGTCTTATTAGTCCGTCCGCAACCGTTATTTCCCGTGCGCTTCTGGATGAGGTTGGATGGTTTGATGAAAGGCTCGTGGCTGCAGAAGATTACGACTTGTGGCTTCGAATAACTTCTTGTTACAGGGTTGACTTCGTGGATGAGCCACTTGTAATAAAACGTGCCGGTGAATCCAACCAGCTATCCCTGGTAACCCCTGCCATAGACAGATTCCGCATAATCGCCCTGGAGAAAATCATCAGTCACGCCAATTTGAGGTATGATCAGCGAAAGGCCGCTATTAAAACTCTTGTCAGGAAAGCAAATATACTTTCCGCTGGCTGCCGTAAGCGCGGAAACATTGGGGAGGCAACATATTACAGTGAACTGGCACGAAAATACTCAGACATTAATGATGAGCCTCAGGGAGATTAACCTCTGGGACAGAACTTATTATCTGCCGTGTTTCGATGGATTAGACGATCTAGTAGAGTCTGTGAAAAGAGTCGGGATCCTTTCACCCCCATTCGTGACAAGAAATGAACATGGGCAAATGATTCCTGTGACAGGACGCCGAAGGCTTATGGCAGCGCTTCGGGCTGAGGCCGAAAGCACAGCCGTTCGTGAGGTCCCATCGTGCGTGTCTGAACGTAATCTTGTGGACGTGATTTTCTGGGATAATCTATGGAGAATTCGCGGAAGCCTGGTTTGCGCTGCGATTATGATTGAACGGCTTTTCCAGGCACTGCCCTTACAAGTGGTGGCCGAACAGTACATGCAATGGATGGGGATTCCGCCTCGAGGCCCCAGGGTGGCCAGACTCAGGTCGATCGCAAATCTCGAGGAGCGTTGTCTCAGGGATATTTGGTCGGGTCGAATTCTCGAAAAAACTGCTGCGCTACTCACAAGGCTAACTGATGAAGAGCGCTCGGTTATTCTGGATTTCTGCTTTCATTTCGGATGGAATGCCAACAAGAACGCCGAGGTTGTTCAGGCTTTATACGATGTTTCCATATTCCGCAACAGGCCGGTCGTTGAAATCATTTCAGAGATTTCAGAAACCATTCAAAAGAAATATCCTGACGCAGTCCTTAGCCAGAAAGCCGACAACATGAGGGAACTGATCAAATCCATGAAGTCCCCGGATCTGGATCATCACGAATCCTTGTTTCATGAGTGGCGGGATAATCTCGAATTACCCAGCAATATTCTTGTAAGGCACGCCCAATCATTTGAAAGCGAAGCCTTAACGATTGAACTCAAGGTAAATTCAAAAGAACAGGCAGAGGAACTGATAAAAAAAATCCTTTAAATGACCCAAAAAGAACAAGCCCATTTGGGCTCAGCAGACTTTGAACTTGTCTTTCAGACTTTGAGGCAGTTCACTGTCGTCAATCTGTTCTATTGAAGTATTGACAATTTCATCGATTCTCTTTTTCTGACTGTTTGTCGCATCCTCTATTATTGTGTCAGTGGCGGAATTTTTTTCGTCGTTTTTCACTGGGACCTCCTCTCAATGGGCAATTTGAAGTCATCTGGAATATAATGACATTTTACTATCGTTGACATGGACGGGTCAACAATGTCATTGCTGCGGGTCCTGTCGGCGATCGAACACAATAGTTTGGGTTCCACCATTTCATCAATAGGTAAAAAATCAGCATGAAGTTTCCCGTAGACGAGATTTGGATAGATAATGACGCGGCGGATTACAGATTGTGCGCTGAGATAGCAGGCAGGTCTCCTCATTCAAAGGTTTTAGTGGGCAGCGAATACGAGGCTGAAGCTCGAAAAATGGAGTTGGATCCCAACCCATTCAAAAAAGGTAAGAGAATTCTGAAACTGGTAAAACACAAAGGATCTTTTGTAAAACCTTGCCCTGGAACACGTGAATACGTTTGTTGCAATCTGGAAATACTTCACATTGGACAAGGTTGCCCAATGGATTGCCGTTATTGCGCTCTACAGTTCTATTTCAACAGGCCGGTGATGGAAGTATTCGTGAATCAGGATGAAATGTTGAGTGAACTATCTGAATACATGAAAAAATCGGATAAGCCGTTTCACAGGTTTTGCACTGGAGAATTCGCAGACTCGCTGGCCCTGGATCCCCTGACAAATCTCTCATCAAAACTCGTGGACCTTTTCAGAGGCCAGAGCAGGGCTTCCCTGGAAATAAAGACAAAGACAGATTCGGTTTCTTCCTTGATAGATTGTGAACCCGCTCAAAATGTTGTGGTCAGTTTTTCAATGAACTCCATGAATGTAAACAGAAAGGAAGAGATTGGGGCGGCGAGCATTTCAAAGCGTTTGAAGGCGGCTTCAAAAATTGAGGAGGCCGGCTACAGGACCGGTTTTCATTTTGACCCCATAATTCCTCATGAAAACTGGAAGAGGGAATATAGGAGAACGGTAGAGCAAATATTTGACTCGGTGAGTCCCGAATCCATAGCATGGTTTTCGCTTGGTGTGATTAGGTTTCAGCCCGTATTGAAAGACATTGTGACCTCAAGGTTTGGTCCGCTCACCTATTTCCATGATGCTTTTAACCCGGGACTTGATGGAAAGAGCAGGATATTTGTGGACCGAAGGATTGAGATTTACCGATTCATGGCTAAATCAATAAGATCAAGATCACCTGAGGCACGAATCTACCTGTGTATGGAATCGCCCGAGGTGTGGGCCAAATCCCTCGGGATGGACATGACCTCCAATGAGCAACTCGCCGGTTATCTCGACGAGGCTTTCCTGGGGACTTGAACTTTTTGGCCTTAAGATCCGGAATCCTGAAATGAGCAACTCGAATAATACAACCAGATTGATGTCATGGAATACGCACTCCCTAATATCGAGGTTTTCGCTTTGTGAGTATTTTTCCAAAAATGAGTTCGAAAAAGTGGCTGTTTCTCCATTGGATAAGTTCATATCGAAGTGTAGGGACAGGTTGCTGGAATTTTCGCTGGTATTTCACAAGGACTTATACAACAGACTGGGGCTGGGTCACCCCGATGGCCGAAAAGTAGAGAGCCTGGAAACCATCGGGGATTTTATTCGCATTTTCAGGCTGAACCCTCAAACACAATTCCATCATGTGCGCGTCTACCGCCTCGAAGAATTGTCACCGGGGACTGGTCACGATGTAAGCAGGGAAGGGCCACCAGGTCACTCATACATACCTGTTGAAGTTGGCGCTGAAATTCCGGTCTTCGAAATTATTTGCGCTTACTCAGATGAACCGGACTGGGGCATGGATCAGAACATTTTTTCAGTTCGGGAGTATGGTTTGGCCAATCCACCATTCGGTCCGGTAAAGGGTATGAGTTCACAGGCCCCTTTTCACATGGGCTTTCCGCATGAGAGCAGGCTTGCCTACTGGATTGTTCCAAGTCTGGGAAGAAGTCTCGTGTCGACAAGGGTAAGGATGTGCCTGGGGCTTTCAGAAATTGCGTTTGCTCAAGGAATGGACTATTGGGGCTGGCGTTTTGCAGCGTGGGCGGCTCATTACCTCCAGGACATTACTTGCCCGGTTCACTGCATGCCCATACCGGTAGCGCCCAAGGCACTGATAGTAAATTTAATGATGAATCCGAGTCCGACAAAGTTTTTTAAGAAGTGCAGGGACTTGTTCAGGAACCGGCACGGACTTTTTGAAGCTAGCGTATGCTATCTAATGAATAAAAGCGTCAAGCAAGACTCTGATCGCAGGCTGATAGACGTTCTTTTGTTTGCATCGGATGGACTTGACGCCAACGTGGATTCTGTCATCAGGTCGGCTTCGGAAACTCCGCATAATCTGGCTCCAAAAATTATTGATTTTCTGGTAAATTTGTATTCCTATCCGGTTGTTGATCAACCAGAGCGCTACGTGAACCCGGAAGGGGAGTTTTTGATTAACGGTCTCCTCGAGGAGGCGATTACAAAGCGTCCGCAATTCTATGATGGATTTGTTGATTCTGTATGCAAGTGTCTTGAACAGGCAGGAAGGGTCACCAGATTTGTGATTGTCACTTCAAGACGAGGCGCCCAACATGATAGTTGGTAATAGTCAAAGACGCTATCTCCCTGCGCATTGGCGAAGAAAAACCATGTTCCTTAAAACATACAAAATACATGAGACTCATATCTAATCCAAATTCAAGGAGGAATTGGATAATGAAGCCTTTAAGGGGAATTTTTTTTCTGATGGCTCTCTTTTTGGTGATGGCTCCTTTCTCGTACGCTGACCTGGATCAGATAAAGGCTACAGGTGAATTGAGGCATCTCGGTGTTCCTTACGCCAATTTTGTTACGGGTGACGGCGAGGGTCTGGATGCCAGAATCATAAAACTCTACTGTGATCGAATTGGGGTTAAATATCGATATGTTAAAACCAACTGGGATTCGGTGATCAGTGATCTTTCCGGCAAGAAGTTCAAAGTCAAAGGGGACGAGGTTGAGATCATAGGAGAGACTCCGGTGAGGGGGGACATCATCGGAAATGGACTGACATTCATACCCTGGAGACAGAAGATTATCAACTATTCAATTCCCTATTTCCCTTCTGCCATTTGGGTCATAGCAAAGGCTGATTCTGCGCTCAAACCAATTCTTCCAACATCCGATCAGGCCAAGGATGTGGAAATGACCAGGGATCTGTTAAGAGGAAAGGATGTTCTGGGTATCAAGAACACCTGTGTAGACCTTGATCTGTACAATCTTCCCGAGGCCAGACCGGTCTACAAAGAGGGAATAACATTGAATGACCTGGCTGCCGCGCTTGTAAAGGGCGCAGCGGAAGTTTCCATTCTGGATGTTCCCGATTCACTGATAGCCCTATCCAAGTTTCCAGGGAAAATCAAAATCCTTGGTTCAATTACCGGTAAACAGGACATGGGGTTTGGGTTCTCCAAAGATTCACCCAAGCTTTTGGAATCGTTCAACCAGTTCCTTGTCGAACTCAAATCCAGCGGAGAACTCACGAATCTAATTCTGAAATATTATCCGGGTATAGACAGATACTTCCCAGAGGTATTGAAAAGGGATAACAAAACGCAATGAACATTGCGTCAAAAAATTTCTGGAAGAGAATCAGTTTCACAGACAAAATTATCTTTTTCTGTGTAATTCTGGTTATTTTCAGCTCTGTCAGTATCTACATGCTCATCAGGTTGTTTTCAACTGCCGAGTTACTTGCTCAGGCTCGAAAAGAGACCTTTCTCAACGATTTCCACGGGACTGCAAGCGTTATCTCTGAAGACTTCAATCACAGGATGACTGATTTAAAGGCTTTGCTCACCAGTCAGCCAATCGCCACCTATTACCACAACGCGGCCTTGGGTATGTCCAAACAGTACGGTTTGGACATCTCACAACAGGACATGAGTGAAGAGTTTTCACGAATCCAGAACAACCTTAGAGATTCTGGAGAGTTAGTTTTCACGAGTATTGCGTTTTTCGATCTTGCCGAACAACAAATAATAGCCTGGAGCAATTTGGAAAGCTCGAAGCTCAGGCTTTCTGAAGGATTGTCTGACTGGATTGAAAAGGGATCATGGGATCGGAATGAGTCTAATCAGCTGATTGCCGGGGTTGAAACCGGCATCATTCTCATAGGGCCATATCGCTATCGAGACAGAATTGTGGGTTATTTGTTCATGGCACTGAATTTCAAGCCTTTGGAGCGGAAGCTTGAAATGACCCCGGACAGCCCAACCAATGATTTTAGGGCCCTGGCAGATTCCGATGGGACGGTGATTATAGGTCCGGATTTAGTCAGCCGCAAGAATCTTAGGTCAGTCATTCAGTTCCCTTCCATTTTTCCCGAATTTGGAATTTACGAGTCCCTTCGTCTGACCTCTGACCCGAGGGAAGAACTCATAGGGGCAATTAATAAGATAGGGACAACCAACCTGTATCTGGTTTCAGTGGCTCCACGTTCGAGATATTTTGCGGGGCATTCTCCTACTCCTTGGGTCGCAGTAATTGGATTTCTGATAATCGGCACTTCAATGATGGTGATTGCTATCATCAAGGGAGCAAAGGAACGTCAAGTCATATTCGACAAACTCAACGATGCTCACGCCACCCTGGAAACAAGGGTTATCGAGAGAACCCAAACACTTGCTGAAAAGAATGAGGAATTACAGCGAGAAATTCATGAGAGACACCGGGCGGAGTTGGCCCTGAGGCAGACAGAGGAGCGATACAGGCAATTCGTTGAAAATGCTTCGGACATAATTTATCAGACCGATTCGAAGGGGAGGTTCATCTATGTAAATTCGGTTGCAGTTCGAATCACGGGTTATTCAGAAGAAGAACTTACCAAACGGACATATCTTGAGCTTATTTCAGACGACTTCAGGGCTACTGCAAAAGAATTCTACCAGAGACAGGTCAAAGAGGGGACGGCCAACACCTACTTTGAGATTCCCGTCTTACGCTCTGACGGGGTAAAGATATGGATTGGTCAAAATGTGCAACTGATTCTCGACAACAGGGGTGGGGTTAGTTTTCAGGCCATAGCCAGGGATATTACAGAACTCAGGCGCGCGATCGATCGCCTTAAACGTGCCAATGAGGTACAGAAAAAGATTCTCGACACTGCAGCAACAGCAATTTTTACGGTCGATACCGATAGGACTATTCTGGATGTAAACGAGGAGTTCGTTCGCATAACCGGCTATGCCCCACATGAACTGGTTGGTAAGAAATGCTCCACTTTTTGCGATGAACCCTGCAAATCAGTCTGTGGACTTTTTGGTGATACGATTGGTGGCCCAATATTCCGGTCGCAGACCAAGCTTGTTAATAAGAATGGCCAAATACTCACTGTCCTAAAGAATGCCGATCTCATTAAGGATGAATTCGGGCAGATCACAGGCGGAATAGAATCATTCATAGATGTTACAGAGCTGATTCTTGCCAGGGAACAGGCTATCGCTGCAAGCATCGCAAAAAGTGAGTTCCTGGCCAATATGAGCCATGAAATAAGAACCCCGATGAACGGCATTATTGGAATGACCGAACTTACACTCAATACGACCCTGACCGAGGAACAGAGAGACTATCTCGAAGCTGTATTGGGAGCAGCAGACTCGATGATGATGATAGTCAATGACATTCTGGATTTCTCCAAGATTGAAGCGGGCAAGTTTGAGTTGAGTCTAAGCGATTTCAATATCAGGGAATGCCTGGAAGAGGCCGTGAATGTTCTGGCGCTGAGACCTCAGAGGGAAAAGGAGATAGAAATATCGTGCCACATTTTGCCTGAAGTTCCTGAGATGTTAATGGGGGATCCTGGGCGGCTACGGCAGATACTAATGAATTTGTTGGGGAATTCAATTAAATTCACCGAAAAAGGGTTCATCAGTCTTAAGCTCGAGTTGGTGTCCGAGGATCCCTGGAGCGTCATGCTCCAGTTCTCTGTTACGGACACTGGCATCGGAATTCCGCCTGAAAAAATTGAAAACATTTTCAGACCATTTGAGCAGGTGGACGCCTCAACATCCCGTCGATATGGAGGGACAGGTCTCGGTCTGACGATTGTTTCCCGGTTAGTGGATCTGATGAAAGGTAAAATATGGGTAGAGAGCAAGCTCGGTGGTGGAAGCGTGTTTACCTTTCGCATCCCGTTTGCTCGTTCAGCCAGGGCTGTGGGAGACTTTTCTTCAAAAGTTGAAGAATCCGGCAGATTGAAGGGGTTGAGGGCCCTGGTTGTTGACGATAACCCCATCAACAGAATTATTCTCCTGGAAACCCTAACTTCGTGGTCGATGGAATGTCAGGACGCCAGCGGAGGAGAAGAAGCATTTGAGCTGATCGAGCGTTCATTTACCCAAGGCGCCCGTTACGACATGATCCTGCTTGATGTTCACATGCCAGGAATGGATGGTTTTGAATTGGTCGAAAAAATAAGGCTGTCCCCTGACATTTTCATGGGGGCCATACTCATGATGACCTCAGACCACTCACGTTTTGACTCAGACAGGTGTAAGGAACTCCGTGTATCGGGTTACGTGACCAAACCAATAAAAAGATCTCAACTACTAAAGGAATTGATATCTGCGCTGGACGCCCTCAAGCCTGAAATCCAGCCATCTAAGGCTCGGCATACCCTTGCGGAAACTGATGCGCATCGAAAGCTAAAAATCCTGATGGCCGAGGATAACCCTACAAACCAGAAGTTCATGAAAATAATGCTTGGCAAAATAGGTCACGAAGTAACTGCGGTTACGAACGGACACATGGCCGTGGAAGCCGTTCAAAGCGGGCGCTTTGACCTGATACTCATGGACGTTCAAATGCCGGAAATGGACGGATTTGAGGCTACCAGAAGGATTCGGGAGCATCAGCGTAAATCCGGAGAAAGGACTCCGATCGTGGCGATGACCGCGCACGCCATGAAAGGAGACCGAGAAAACTGTCTTGAATCTGGAATGGACGAATATGTGTCAAAACCCATTCAGATCAAGGAACTTCTTGAAATTATGGAAAGGATTTCCAGAAATCCTGCAAACGGATAAAGCAATAAGATTTGTTTTGTCCAAGGACTAATTGTCTTGATCACTAAGGCCCGCCATATTACACTGAAAAAGAGCATCGCAATGATTTGTTTACTTACCTGGTTGTTTTTCTCTTCCATCAATCTTTGTCGATTTGATGTATGAGAGTGTTGTATACCGAACCAAATCCACAGAAGGCCAAACAAGCTGCAATGTGTGGATTGATCATGGGTGGTACACCTACTTCTTTTACCGGCCAACATGGCTGGAACCAAACACGTTTTGAAAAATGCTGAAAGAACCCACTGGAAATAGTGACTCACAGGGAAATTAACGCAGAATCATGAAAGTAGAAAGATTTACAAGCATTCAAAATGACACTGTTTCCAGAAACGAAAATTTGGAGTGTGTGGCAGAGTATGCTGGTAGAATGGCCCACGATTTCAATAACACTCTTCAAATACTGCTCAGTGGAGTGCAATTCGTACTCGACGATGAACAGTCCAATTTTTCTTATGAAAGTCGGATAATCCTGAACAAGGTTGTTGAGAAACTCCGCTCTCAAAGTGACAGGCTAGGTCATATTCGCGACTTCTCTGGTGTTAGGCCAAAGTTCGCCAAAACTTCTACCGACAGAGTTGATTTATCGGAGGTGACTGCCCAGACACTCGAAAAGTTCTCGATCCAGATAACAAGAGCGGGTCGCTGTCAGGACACGTTTGTAGACCTGGAAAGAAAATTGTGCCCGATTTGCCAAGTCCAGGCGGCAGTCGGAAGCATGGAGACCATAATTCTCAATTTGCTCAACAATGCTTATGAATCGATGCCTGAGGGGGGCGTCATAACGGTTACAACAATGGTTACCAGAGACTGTGGTCTGCTTGAAATATGTGACAGGGGCTGCGGAATTGACGAGCGTGATATGGTGAGAATATTCGAACCCTACTGGACTACCAAGAAAAACAAGAATCGTGGCCTTGGTTTGTCTGAGGTGT
>CALDNG010000379.1 GCA_937915285.1 uncultured Desulfomonile sp.
CTTACCAAATCACGGGTGATGGCCGTTGTCACGCTATCGCCATAATTGGAGGACGCCCTGGAGCCTACCACTGCTATAGCCAAGTCATCATTGGCCTGGAAATCCCCCCGCACAAACAGAATCGCGGGTGGATCGTATATCTCGAGCAGATTTTTTGGGTAATCCTCATCCCATCTGGTGATCACGCGGGCGTCAAGCCGGTCCAAAGTCTCGATGGCCTGTTGAATCCCTTCGTCATCCGGTTTGTAGCTTCCAAGTGATTCAGCTATCCTAGAACTGACAAGCCCGGTGCTCTTTATCACATCCGTTCCCGCCTCAATTATGGAACGGGGATTCCCAAAGGCTGACATCAGTTTAGAGATGGTAATAGGGCCTACAAACGGGGCGCGTTCCAGCGCGAGCCACCAGTAAATTTCCCCTGCGGTCATGCTTTCCCCCCTAAGGATATTTGTGATCTTTACTGATTTATTGGGCGCATTTTTCCAGCGAATCTTTTTATGAATGCGGAATTTTTTTAGATCACAGGCGCTTTAGGAATGAGATGGACCGGGACTTTTTAGCCGACGCACCCCAACCCCCTGTATTATCGAGCTATGCGCTTTCAAAATGATGCCGAGAGCAGTATGCTCCCCTACGCATATTATTTCAACTTCTCCGGCGGTTTTTTCTTCATCATGTGACAGACAATCCAGGGACGAATTCCCGATGTCACTAACTGTTTCAGGATCAAAACCGTACCGGTCACCGACATTTATCCTGTCTGAGGTAGAAGGTCTCATCTTTATGTAAACAAGATCTTTGACACCAAAGAGCTTTTTGTTTGGTTCCGGAGACATCGAGACGTGTCCGATCACAGCGCAATCAGAGCCGCAACTTGATTTCACGTTTTGAAAGCCTGCATTATCAGGGCTCTGATACAAGCAATCCTGTGTGGCGCTATCGTATTTTGAGACAAAGGACTTCTGCTGTCCAGGTTGCCCCAAGCTGGTTGTTTCTCCTGAAGTGGGTGGGCTTATAACTGCCCCGTCTGTCTCAGAGGGTATGGTCTCGGGAATGACGCTTCCAGCAGGAGCCGGCTCCGACTGAACTGTTTCCGAGACCGGATTTTTCTCAGGTCTGCTTGTTTCCAGGTAAGAAGGATCTGTCAAGGATATGAGGCACAAACCAAGACAAACAGGAATAAGCGCTGTTGCAATCTGCTCTAGTCGTGTCATGGTTGCAACTCTCAGGCTCTGAAAAGAATGCCGATAAACTGGTGGCCAAGACTAATGATATACATAATAAATTAGTTTATATTATCTCTATTAATATTTGAACTTATACATTTTATTTTTGTTAAAGTCAATAGGGCCTGGCGGTGTTAATCTGTCTGAGCAGGCAGTTCGATTTTGGAATGAATAATCGCGGTTTTGTGGTTTCGGGGTAAATGACAGGCAAATCATGAGTACTAATCTAGCTCACTAATTAGAATGGCAATGTAATTTGGCTGTCTTTTGCTGATCCCTGGGGAATGGGGGAGTTCTGCAGAACGCCCCTCTTTAAGAGAGCGTCCTGCCTTAAATCGTGAGAGTAGAAAAGGGGCGAGACCTGTTTTAGTGGTTTCTGGTCAATATGATAGTGTCTAACGGAGCCAAGGCGAGATCTCTGGGAGAGATTTGTTCCAGGAATATTTCCAGTGGTTGTGTACTAGAGACTTCTTCCAGTCTCTCTATAACTTCGTCGTATCTTGCGCCCAAAGATTTGAGGAGGGAGAGTTTCTGTTGAAGTGGGGCCTGTTCAACGAATGTGACGTGCAGGAGAATGATTGCTGCGTAGCCGTTGGATTTTTGTTCAAGCAGAGGAATCAACAGCAGGTTCTCTTGCGCGGCCTTTCCAGAACTCAGGACCATCCTTCCGAGGCGGAGGGCCGTTCTCTTGCTTCCGCCTGCTTTTCTGGGAACGTCATACCTTGATGTTTTACCGTCGCAGAAGCCAAAACGTCTGGTAACCTGCATCAATGGGTGGTCCGCATCTGTTAGGCTGGAGAGTTTTGTTTTCTCTTTTAGTTCGTAAAGCATTCCACCGGTGACCTGGTCAATAACTAAAGACAATGCCTTTAGTGCGGGTCTGTCCAGATCCCGGACTGTGCTAGGCGCCACCTGGAGTTTATCCAAAGCGTTGAGGAAAATCGGCGCTAGAGACTCCTGTGGCCTTGATATACCAACTGTGACGGTTTTGGCCTGATGTCTGATTGAATCTATCGGCCTGGTCATCTCTTCTATGGCTTTTGTCAATACCAATATCCCGCGTTCCATTGCTCCCATGGTTAATTGCGGCTCTGATCCTGCCCGGATTAATTCGAGCATGTAATTGGAGAGCATACCTACAGCGGACGCTGGGAGGGCCGCGTTCATTTCACCATCGGCAATAAGTTTAAGTATGATCTGAATTTGATCCATCAGCAATT
>CALDNG010000380.1 GCA_937915285.1 uncultured Desulfomonile sp.
ACATTCACGTCCTTGGTGCCCCGAACCGCTATCGCCTTGATGCCCTTGTCACCCATGACAGCGCCCAACCCCAGACGGCTAGCGCTCGATCTGCCGTGTTCGATAGAGGCCATAAAAACCTTGTTCTCGCCTGCGAGGCCAATGGACGCCACCTGAACATTCTGGTCCTTGAGTTCTCTCTTGAGGATCTCGGATGTCTCGACTGACCCCTTGCCTTTAAGGTGGGACGCATCCCTGATTTCAACCTTGTCATTGTGAATGTAGATGTATACCAGGCTCGGAGATTTTCCCCGGAAAATAATCTTGTCATATCCAGCGTACTTGAGTTCCGGACCCCAGAAACCACCCATCATTGAGTAGCCCATCAAAAGGGTCTGCGGAGAATACGACGTCACTATCGTCCTGTTGGCTCCTGTCGCTGGTGTCCCATTGAAAAGGCCAGTGGAGAATATAAGGAGATTGTCAGGAGAAAACGGGTCAGTTTCCGGTGGAACCCTGTCCCACAGTATTTTCGAGCTTGTTCCCAAACCCCCGAGATGAAGTTCAGTGAGCCTTGGGTCGGTCGCCACCTTATCAATGCTCCCTCGGGTTAAGTCAATTTCCAGATTAAAACCAGTCTCCGCGTATCTCATCTTGATTTCCCCTTACAATCGGCTTTTCATGCGCTCGTCAGTTCTTTCAGACCCAAAAATGTGTAAACGATTTCTTTTGTGGATAGATACAGGCGCCGTCCGGTCACTCCATACCCGGAAACCGGCGACACTCACCCTTAAAGATAGCAACCCTCAGCAGATTATCAATAAATCAGGGACATAAAATTGGTCAGGACTCTTGATGACCCTGATTTGGATTTGGTAACAACACTATTACGAATATAACTTATATCAGAATCCTGTCAAGATATTTTGGGTTAAATGAAAAAAAATCCTTTGAAACATTGCTCGAGGGTGTCCCTCAGCACTGGTGGACAGGGAGCGTAAAGGCGGGGATCGGCTGAAGTAAACTGCTGAAATAACGTTTTAATGTTACCATAATGCCGATTAGGGCTCAGCGCGGATTCAGGTCATGGTGTAATTGTGTTCGAGAAGAAGGAATCAACAAAGTCCTTGACTCAAAATTATATGGGTGATATTCGGTTTTTAATCAATTCAGTGCGTCTGTTGTATATGGTCTGCGGAGACTATCATGGATTCCGTCGTAACTCCGGAAAACATTCCTAAGAAATCAACTAGTTCAAGACGAAGAAGCCCGTTGGCCGAAAGAAAGCGCAGGCTGATAATAGAGTCTGCCGAGGTCATATTCGCGTCTCGCGGTTTCCATGACACTACCATTGCGGACATAGCGGCGGCCTCCGGTGTGCACGAGGCGTCCATCTTCCAGTATTTCAAGACCAAGGAAAACCTCGTTGTAACCATTCCTGAAAGGCACCTCAAAGAAACTCTTGAGGGAATTGCTGAACACCTTCAGGGCATCAAGGGGGCAGAATCCAAGCTCAGGAAGCTGTTGTGGCATCAGCTCCGCGATCTGTCTGTGAACGCAAATTACACTTCCATTCTGTTGCGTGAGTTACGCACTCTACCTGCGTTTTATGAATCCCCGGCATACGAGATGATCCGAAAATACAGCGCTTTTGCTTCTGAGGCTCTTAAAGAGGGCATGAGGGATGAAGAAATCTCGCCGGATGTTGAAGTGATACTGGCGCTTGAGATGATATTCGGCGCCATTGACAGCATAGTCCTTCGGTGGTTGTTTTTCGGGGACCGGTATGATCCGAACGAGGCTGCAGACGCATTCTGTTCTCTCATCAAGGCCGCCATCTGGAGGCGTGAGCCTTCGAGCGGCGCTGAACAGGGTGAGGAGCCAAGTCGGGGTGAACTGAGGCGAAGGAGCATCATGGAAGTCGCTTCAGAGGTTTTCGGCAAAAAAGGTTACGGAGGCGCCACGATATCTGAGATCGCCGGGAAGGCCGGAATAGCTGAAGCTTCCATTTACCAGTATTTCAAGAGTAAGGAGCAATTGCTGCTGTCTGTCCTCGGGGCCTGGTTTGTGGACCTTGCAGATGAGCTGGAGAGGGCTTTGCCGGGGAACTGAATCCTTACGAACGCTTGCAGTTCCTGCTCAGAAGGTGGGCCCTGGATTTCCAGATACGTGAATGGGAAACCCGTGTATTCATTCTGGAATTATACCGTAATCCGAAGTTCTACGAGTCACAGGAATACCTGAATACCAAACGCTTCTGGCAACTTATACGTAAGACAGTCGATGATGGTCAAAAAAGCGGCCATTTCAGGAAAGACTTCCAGACCGGCTATTATCTGCACCTGGTTCAGGGCGCATTCGAGCATGAAGCCCTAGCCAGAATGATGCTACCAAAAAAGCAGCCCACATTAGCAAACACCGAACAGTTGATAAATTTACTGCTCCGGGCCATCAAGGCCTGACAGATACCCTCTGCCAATTCAGGCTCTCAAATCCACATTCAGAATCGTGACCATCCCGAGCCGCAGGGTTCACGGTTACTGCTTCGCTCAGACCTCCAGCAAACATGTTGAGCACAATAGCCTGAAGGATGAGTATAACCAGTTACCCGGGAACCTAAAATCCTACCTTTTTGTCAGCCCCAAGGGTCGTTATTACCATTATGTCGTTTTGTGCGTTTTAAGCCCGTGGCGTCCAAACTGCTGAAATCCAGTGATGAAGCGCCATGATGAACTATCAGGGTTCTAGCGTATTCTGGCCCGAATATTGCTCATTGTATTTTGATTTTAGAGCGCGGCTGGTGTTAACCGCCATTCATTTCAACCGCTGCCATAATGTTGTGGCGGAATTGGACATGAATGAAGCGCAAATTGGAGCGGAAAAAGAATAATCGCATGGTTGAACAGGCTCAAAAAACGTGGCCATGGAAAATCAACGAGATCAGGGCCAATGATGAACTGGCCCAAACCATGCTTAAATGGATCAGTCTTTAACGGGTGAACAAAATGTTTTTTACACACAGGGAAAACGGGGCCAAACGTCATGGAACGGTGATGGCCGCATTAGGAATGGATCCGGCCAGGTTTAATGAGGATTATATCCTGTCCCTGAAACGGGAGTTCGGATGCAATTTTGAAACCGGTCAATTGTTGATATGGGTTGAGGCCGATGAGGAGAAGGCGGAAAAAATATTTGAGACCCTGCGGAGGAGAAATTCGCCTTACTGAGACATTAAGGAAAGCGACCTGAAACATAAGGCCCGGATTTGTAGATTATTTTACAATGCCGGGCCTTTTTCATAGTGGATTATTTCTGTTTCTGAAGGCCCACTGTATGGGCTCCCATGATCCGCTGGTCCGGTCTGAGTTTGAGCAGTTCGGCCAGTTTGGGTTTGTCGATGGAAATCCGGAAAACGGTAGCCAGTCCTTCAGCAGCGCAATACAGGTAGACGTTCTGGGCGATGAAACCGGTGTCCAGAGCAGCTACCATTGTGCGGTGACTGTCATCACCGGCGTCCATCCGGGCAAAATCGGCAACATAGACGAGGTTGATTGCAGCATCCTTGAAATATGACTGCTTGCCGGTCATAGCTCTAATGTCACCTGAGGCTACAGCGATCAGGGAATTTTCTTTTGCGTCGTAAAGGTAAGTTCCTTCAGACGTCGTGACATAGACATCCATTTCCTGCCTGTTAAGAGCTGAGGGCGCAGTTCGCCTTCCTGATTCGGGGCGATTGATACCCCAGGCGGCCCAAAGCAGGTTCGACAGAGTCTGCTCTGTCAGATTACCCGGACCGTATTCCCTCATAGTCTTCCTGTCCTTGAGGGCTTGCGCCAATGTTACAGCCTGCCCCAGTTTCGGCTCAGGCAGCTTTATGGACTTCGGTTCCTGCGCTAATACGCTGGAGATAAAAGCCAGCGTCAGGAACAGCGCCAATCCTACGGTGATGTTTCTTTTACTAATTGAGAATTTCTGTTCCATGTCTATCCTCCACAGGCGCCTGTTGCGCCAGAAAATACTACGCTTTCTTCAAGCCTGCAGGAATATCCTCCATCACCTGAACAAGTTCGTTGACGTCGATGGGTTTTGAGACATAACTGTCCATCCCTGCCTCGATACATCGCTCACGATCTCCAGCCATGGCGTGCGCAGTCATGGCGATTATTTTTACCGGAATTGCGCCTTGCGCCCTCTCTGTCTCCCTGATTGCGGCCGTAGCCTCGAATCCATCCATTTCCGGCATCTGGATATCCATGAATATAGCGTCGAACCGTGACTTAGTGAAGGCTTCGAAGGCCTGGCGTCCATTATCGACTACCGTGACCGAGTGGCCCATCTTCTGCAAAACCTTTGTGGCCAGTCTCTGGTTCACCGGATTGTCTTCAGCCAGAAGGATGCTGAATCGTCTCTTACTTTCCCTTATGGCATGCCTGGTGAGCAGGGTAGAAGGCTTCCTGGATGTCCCGGGCTGTTTGATCGCCGAACAAATTATTTCAAACAGGTCAGACTGTCGGACCGGTTTCATCAAATAGGCGGCTATACCCAGCTCGACACATTTAGCGGCATGTCCCCTTTCCCCTGCGGATGTGAGCATGACAAGGGTCGATCCCTTCAAATCGGGATTTTTCTTGATTTGCGCCGCCAACTCAAAGCCATCGGTATCAGGCATCATGTAATCTACAAGAACAATGTGATAGGGATTCCCCCTACTATGGGCCAGTTCCATTTCAGCTATTGCGTCACGCGCGTTATCGACCGCAACAGACTGCATCTGCCAGCCAGCCAACATTTGAGTCAGAACCCTCCGGTTGGTAGCATTGTCATCTACAACAAGCACAGGCACATTGGAGAACGCCGATGAGTCCAGACAGTGGAAAACGTCGGCAGGATTATTCTGAAGACCGAGCCTTACTGTAAAGCCGAAGACGCTGCCACGACCTGGTTCGCTTTCAACCCATATACTGCCGTTCATCATGTGAATGAGTTGAGATGATACGGCCAGTCCGAGTCCAGTCCCGCCGTATTGTCTGGTAGTTGAGCCGTCGGCCTGTTCGAATGAGTCGAATATTTTTTCCTGTTTTTCCTTTGGAATCCCGATTCCGGTGTCAGTAACGAGGAATCCGAGGATAATATCGTTTTCGGTTTCCGATTCGAGCTGAACTCTAACTGAAACCTCTCCCTTGTGTGTGAATTTTATGGAATTCCCCACAAGGTTCACCAGAATCTGGCGGAGTCTTCCCGGGTCACCAATCACTGCGTCGGGTATTTCCACCGGTATCTCATAAATAAGCTCAAGCCCGTTTTTATCAGCTATGATGCCCAGGGTCGTAAGCGTATTGGCAACGCAGTCCCGCAGGCTGAAGTCAATGGGCACAAGTTCGAGCTTACCTGCCTCGATCTTTGAAAAATCCAGTATGTCATTGATAATTGTGAGCAGAGAATTGGCTGACATTTTGACAGCCTCGAGGTACTCACGCTGTTCATCATTCAGGTCTGTTCCCAATGCCAGGTCAGTCATCCCGATGACACCGTTCATAGGTGTTCGTATCTCGTGGCTCATGTTCGCAAGGAACTGGCTTTTGGCCCGACTGGCTTTCTCAGCCGAGCTACGTGCCTCAATGAGGTCGGTGATATCCATGAACGACTCAACACAACCGATCGGCTGATCATTCTCATCAAGTGTGATGCTTGAGTTCTTGAGCACTACCCTTTGCTGACCATCGCTGGTTTTCAAGGCGCATTGCTGTCGGAAAATCTTTCCGCCGGATGATGATTCAAAGAGCGGACAAACCTTTCCACAAGGATCACCAAGTATGTAATCACATTTCTGACCTAAAACGTCCTGCCTGTCAAAACCGGTAATTCTGAGCAACTCATCGTTTACTCCAGTGATTGTCTGATCCCTGTCCAGGGTAAAGATTCCCGTGGCTGCGGTATCGAGGAACTGCTCCTGCAGCTTGAATGCCGCCATCAGCCTCTCCTCGGCCTCCAGTCTCTCCTGAAGCTGTTTCGTAATGCTCTTTCGGCCCCATCCGAGGCCCAGCATTCCCAGGAGCCATATTCCCCCATAGGTGACTATTTCGTATCTTACCTGGCTGTCGATTCTCTCCCTAATGGGCGCCCATGGTGTTGATACGCTGATTCCACCAATGACATCGCCCACTTTGTAACCCTGATGGTCATGACACTTCAGGCAACCCGGCTCCACTATGTGAGGAAGCATCAGTCGCAGATAAGTCTCATTTCCGATGGGGGCAATTGCCATTTCCTCTTTCTTGCCCTCGTCGAATTCCTTCAACACCCGTCTTTCCCAATCGTCAGGGGCGTTTTCAGGTCTGAGTGGTTTCAAACTGGTAGTGTTGCCTTTCTGGCCATACTTCCTTTCCCCGAGTTCCTGAACCTGTCTGGCCATGTAAGCCCCGTTCATCAATGTAAGGTTTTTGCCGGAAGGGGTGGTAATGTCTCTTTCAGGAACCTTTGCCAGATAAGGATTCGGAGGGGTTTCGCTTGAGACCGGGACATAAACTCCACCATGCATGGCAGCCCAGTTACGGAATACGAGTTCTTTGTTATAGCTGTGGAAGAGACCTGCCCGTGCTATAGCCAATGCCGAGGAATAAGCTTCCCGATGCTGAAGAACTGCAACCGCCAGTATTACAATGGTCCAGAATGCGGCGATTAAAAAGAAGAACCTGTGAATACGGGATCGTACATCCCCAACGGTTTTTGCGCTAGGGTCAGTTGATTTCGGCTCGCTGGATTTTTTCTTCATGCGACATGGTCCGTCAGCAAACTGTTATGAACTCGGGTTAAATCAAAAATCTATGACAGGGTGGAATACTAATGCTTTTCGAGGAAAATTCGGTGTGAACCGAAGTCACTCAATTATGTCACATCCGGAGTCGGGTTTCTAGTAAGAAGTTATGACATCGACACAAAGATGGTGACCTAGCCGGGTGATCTAGAAATGGGGGATTGCGGGGGGTAAAGCAATTGCTTGTCAGAAAGCTCTTGAAATACCGCTGGAATAGCTACACCTGGTGAGTCCGACTCGGAAGCGGCTACTTTGGTGAGTAATGCTCTTAAGCGTTGGTTGCGAGCCCAGGAAGTCCTTTTTCATTTGCCGTTGAGACCGAGTACGGAATCAACGGTTTTGGACATTCTCATGGCGATGAGATGTCTGCCATAGTCTGTGAGGTGGACACCGTCAGGCTTGTAGGACGGCTGCTCCCTCTCACAAAGGGCATCTTCATAGCTCACGAAATAGGGCTTGTCCTTCATTCGCTCGAGCATAATCTTGTATGGAATTGCGAAATTTGCCCGCATTGTGTTGAATTTTTCGGAGTCAACCATATAGGATCGCTCCTTTTCTGCGATCGTCCTGGAAATATTGCACTCTTCAGCCCAAAGCATGGGCTGGTATATGAGCAGAAATCTTGCCCCAAAACACTGAACCAGCTTGTTAACGAAATCATATCGCCTCTCGGTCATATCAGCGAATTTTTTGACCAGTTCAGGATCTGATTCTACGGGGATGAAAACCTGGTTGATCTTGTCATACAACTCCATGGTAAATGACGAATACAATGCTGCGTTCAAAGGCTTGAGAAGACCAAACAGACTTGCATGATAACTCTCAATAACAGCTTTGAGTTTTCTGTATCCATGATGCCCGTAAGGATGCCTGTGCTCCAGGAAGTATTTGACATCATTGGCCCCGTCGTAAAAGATTACCAGATCAGGGGTTGGCCTCTTTTCAATTAGGGCTTTCTGAAGGTACTTGGTTTCCAGCAAGGAATTAAATGAATTTACTCCGAAATTGACCACGGAATAATTGATGGGTGTGTTTCTGGCGTTGAGGGTTTTGGCGAGATGACTGGGAATTGTAAGTTCATCATGGTCAGTATCTCCCCTGACGGTCGACCCTCCGAAAACCCAGATGACGAAATTGTCAGAGACTTGCCCGGACTGGCGAGAGCCTATCGTGGGCCTGATTTTTGGCGACTGAAGAAAGATCGTATACGGGTCATAAAATGCTCTGCTGCCTTCCCTGGCCTCTCCATAAAGAATGTAATTGCTGGCGAGTATAACAGTGAAACTGAACAATTCAACCAGCGCCAGAACTATTACTGTCCATTTGAGCGCCAAAAACAAAAGCCTGAATGCTTTCATGCAAGCCTCTTGGTGAACGTTCACACACCCTTGAAATGGGGATTGTCTCCCTCAACATTAAAAGGGGGTCTCTGAATTTTTTGATGAGGATGTTAAAAACGCTTGGACCAATAAAAAAAGTTCGTGAATGAACTCGGCCTTGGAACAATTCTTCTGGCCGTCTGTTTATCGAAATATTGTATCACGTCATTTCGTATAATTCGTATAATCTGTATCAGTTGAGAATCAAATATTCAAGCTAATGAGTCTGCCGGGGAGTGCGGGGATGGAAAAAAAGGGAAATATTGGTTCCGGATTAATCGATTCACTTCTATGGAGATATTTGGATTGTGATGAAAAATTCCTGAATGGCCCGGTTGATGAATAATTTGTAATCATAAACGTGTTGACAATGGTGTTATCAGGCGCCACCATGAGATATGAACAGTAAGCAGCTCAAAACACTTTAAGATGTTTTCCTTCATCCTGCCCATTCCGGAATTAGATGGGCAGATATTGAAAGCCTGTTTATAGCTCTAGGAGCCACTGTAACAGAAGCTGAAGGTTCCAGGATAACGGTTATACTTAATGATGTGTACGCTGTTTTTCATAGACCACACCCCAGGCCAACAGCCGACAAGGGTTCAGTTAGAAGTGTAAAACGTTTTTTAGCAAATGCGGGAGTCGCTCCAGATGAACATACTTAAATATAAGGAATACATTGGTGTTTTCGAATTTGACCCTGACGTTAAGCTATTTCATGGTGATGTTGTGGGGATTAATGATGTAGTAACATTTCAGGGTGGATCAGTATCTGAACTGGAAAAAGCTCTCAAAGAATCAATAGATGAATATCTTTTGCTATGTAAAAATACGGGAAAGAAGCCTGATAAACCATATTCAGGTCAGATTAAACTCCGGCTAGGCCCAGGCCTACACAGAGATGTGGCCACCGCAGCGGCAGCTTCTGGATTGAGTCTCAACGCTTGGATGAAAAAAGTGCTGGAGCAACAGGTTCATCAAACTTTGGAAAAATAATATGATATTTGGCGGAGCTGATGAATATTAATCATCTAAACAGCTTGCTTCACTGCAAGGTGCGACTCTCCCTATTAGCTGTTGATACCAATCAGTGGGAAAATCTTCAATGATACGGTTGTTGATCCCTGTTTTTGAGAGGATGCCCAAATGTATGGTACAGCGTGGCCAAGAGCACGAGTCACGGCAGGCTTGCCAGACTTGAGGGTCCATGATCTGAAGCACACTTTCGGTCGCAGATTGAGGGCGGCAGGGGTTTGCTTCGAGGAAAGGCAGGATCTGCTGGGCCATCGAAGCGTCAGGATAACGACCCATTATTCACAAGCGGAACTCGAACATTTGATCGAGGCTGCAAACAAGGTTTGTCAGTCAGATCCCCGCAAAACTCCCACACTAGTGATATTGAGGACGAAAAGAAGAGAAGATGTTGCGTGAAATGTCCAATGATATCATGGTGCTCGGAGCGAGAGTCGAACTCGCACACCCGTAAGGGCGGTGGATTTTGAGTCCACTGCGTCTACCAATTCCGCCATCCGAGCAGAGCGTTGGTTCAATCAACATGTAATTGGATACTATACACGAAGCCCAAACGTGAATCAATCCCAGGCCTCCAAAAAAATCAAATAAAAGTTCGATCCTCACCTTTATGCCTCACACGGTGCAAATAAAGCCGGGAAAGAGTAGGTTTCATGCCTGATCGGGTCCGTTTAGCGTTGGAGGTTCCATTCGATCTATGATTCAATTATTATTTTGACATAATAAATAGTTAATCGTAAAATATAACTCAATACATTAGTTTGTATGATTGGCAGTCCCATTTCGGAAATCTTGAATATGGATGAGATACAATGAATGATCGCCAGTATGTGATTGATGAATTCAATGTAAGGGATTCATGGCGCATTTTCAGAATAATATCTGAATTTGTGGATGGTTTTGAGACAATGGCCGAGATATATCCGGCAGTATCCGTGTTTGGGTCTGCATCTATTTCGGAGCAGAGCCCGGTGTATAAGTTGGGGCGAGAGGTAGGGCGTTTACTAGCGGAGAGTGGTTTCACAGTTATAACGGGTGGTGGTCCTGGCGCGATGGAAGCAGCCAATCGGGGCGCTTTCGAGGCAGGCGGCAAATCTGTAGGATTATGCATACAATTGCCCAGGGAGCAGTCGTCCAATCCTTATACCAACGTAAAGCTAAATTTCAGGTATTTTTTTGTGCGCAAGGTCATGTTTGTCAAGTATGCGATGGCTTACATCATCCTTCCGGGAGGATTCGGAACCATGGATGAGCTTTTTGAATCAATGACGCTTATTCAGACTCATCGCATAAAGCCCTTTCCTGTGATACTTCTTGGAAAGGACTACTGGAAGGACCTGGTAGCATGGATTAAAAAGACAATGCTGATGAAACACGGGATGATTTGCCCGGATGACATGGATCTTTTCCAGGTCATAGACGATCCGGCAGCGGCAGTTTCGGCGATAAAGAGAATCGTGATAGTCTAGCAAACATATGGCCGGCAATTAAAAGGATGGAGGCTGAATCAGGCTATTGGAATTTGAACAAGCGCAAAAACTCTTCCAGAGATATCTCGAGTCCGAAAAAATGAGATCTCCCGAGACGATTCGGGCATACATGGCTGACCTCAATGACTTCCGGGATCATCTGGAGAACTCCCCGAATAAATCCGTGGCCCGGGATGCCAGTGGTATAGGGAAAAACCTCATAAGGTCATTCCTTTCGAAAAAGTTCGGCAAGCTCTCTAAAGCGTCAGTAGGAAGGAGGCTTGCGGCATTGCGGAGCTTTTTCAGGTTTCTAGTGCGTGAAGGAGTTCTCACAATTAATCCTGCGGCTTCTCTGTCAGCGCCAAAAAAGGAAAAACCTTTACCCCGCGCATTGAATGTAGATGAAATGCAAAGGTTTTTCTCAGGTAATTCTGAAGCCTTTTCGAGGGACATTGCGATTTTCGAACTTCTATACAGTTCGGGCCTTCGGGTGGGAGAGTTGGTTTCAATCACCATGAATGATTTGGACATTTCCAACGGCTGGGTTCGCGTGCTAGGCAAGGGCTCAAAGGAAAGGTATGTCCCAATCGGAGAGAAGGCTCTGTCAGCCTTGAAGGATTACCTGCCGCAACGCATGGGCATACAGCTTTCTAATCCATCTGTATCAGCGGATGGGAGCCTTTTTCTGAATTTGAAGGGGGGCCCATTGTCAGACAGGAGTGTGCGCAGGATTCTCAAATCCATGCTTCTAAACGCTGGCATTTTAAGGGATGCTTCCCCCCATTGTTTCAGGCATTCCTTCGCCACCCACCTCCTCCATGGAGGAGCAGACCTGAGAAGCATTCAGGAACTTCTGGGGCATTCGAATCTGTCCACCACCCAAAGGTATACCAGGATTGATCTGGGAAAGCTTATGGAGGTTTACGACAAATCTCATCCCAGAAGCGGCTTTACAAAAAGGTCTGAAGAATAGTATCCTGCCTAATTACCTGGAATGATCAAAGGCTTTTAAAATATGTCAAAACGTTTAATCAGATCCACCACGATAATTTGTGTGAGGCGCGGCAGCGGTGTAGTAATGGCTGGAGACGGCCAGGTTTCGCTAGGTGACACCGTTGTCAAACATTCCGCAAGAAAAGTCAGGCGTCTGGGCAGGGATTCAAAGATCCTTGCCGGCTTCGCAGGCTCGACTGCTGACGCATTGACGTTACTTGAAAAATTTGAACAGATGCTGGAGAAATATTCCAACAATCTTCCCCGGGCCGCTGTTGAACTCGCCAAGGAATGGCGCACCGACAGGATGTTGCGTCGGCTTGAGGCTCTGCTGATAGTGGCGGACAGCGAAAAGACATTGTTGTTGTCCGGCACGGGTGATGTGGTTGAACCTGATGACGGTGTGATAGCGATCGGATCAGGTGGGAACTATGCTTTGGCGGCAGCCAGGGCGCTATTGAGACATACTGACATGGACGCAGAGGGCATCGCAAGGACAGCTATGGAAATAGCCGCCGGCATCTGTGTGTTCACTAATGATCAACTGGTTGTGGAATCGATCTAGAACCTCTGGCGTTATTGCTGCATGACTGTTTCCAGGATAGCAGGCCCTAAAGCTGTCCTGGGTATTGCTTGATAGAGCAGGGCAGGGCGCAGATGTTGATGGAGCTAGTTGCAACAGGTCGGGCAAATCTTTTTGGCGGATAGAAGGCCGGCCGCTCTGAAGAATTCTAATCAACAGGCTGGGTCAAAACCTGCTGAGACGGTATTGAAATAGGCTTCGTGCCACGGAAATGGAATGCCATGGAGAGTTTTACACCAAGAAATATAGTTGCTGAACTTGACAAATACATCATTGGCCAGCATAGCGCCAAGAGGATGGTTGCGATAGCCTTGCGCAACAGATGGCGCCGGACTCAGGTGCCAGAAGAACTCCGTGATGAGATAGCTCCGAAGAACATCATAATGATCGGGCCGACCGGAGTCGGAAAAACGGAAATTGCACGGCGCCTTGCCAAACTCGCACAGTCACCTTTCCTCAAGGTTGAGGCTTCCAAATTTACCGAAGTCGGATATGTAGGACGCGATGTTGAGTCCATGATCAGGGATTTGCTTGAGATCGGCATCAACATGGTTCGTGAGTCCGAATATGAGTCGCTTCGAAGAAAGGCGGAAGAGCAGGCGGAGGAAAGGTTGCTGGACATCCTGTTACCTGTGAGAAACCCCCGAAAGGTTAGACGGCCCCAACTGGCTAGCGCCACGGACGCTTCTGATGAAGAGATAGATGTAGCGCAGAAGACACGCGAGAAGTTCAGGCGCATGCTCAGGAACGGCAAACTCGACGATCGTGAAGTCGAAATAGAGACACAGATGTCGGCTATTCCGGTGGTTGAGGTGTTTTCGCCTGCAGGCATGGAGGAGATGGACATAAACCTCAAAGACATGTTTTCAAACATCTTCCCTGGAAAGACCAAACGTAGGCGGGTCAAGACTACCGAGGCAATGCAGATTCTGATACAGGAAGAACTGAACAAGTTGGTGGACCACGATAAAGTCGTCAAGATGGCAAAGGAAAGAGTCGAACAAACAGGAATCGTGTTTATTGACGAGATCGACAAGATAGCCGGATCTCATGGGCAGCATCATGGTCCTGACATATCACGCGAAGGCGTGCAACGAGATTTGCTTCCCATAATAGAAGGTAGTTCGGTCAATACCAAACACGGAGTTGTCAGAACCGACCACATCCTTTTCATAGCCGCAGGCGCTTTCCATGTCTCTAAACCCTCAGATCTGATTCCTGAGATTCAGGGGAGGTTTCCACTCAGGGCAGAGCTGTCGGCTTTGACCCGGGCCGATTTCGTGCGGATACTGACCGAGCCCAAGAACGCCTTGGTTAAGCAGTATCAGGAACTTCTCAAAACGGAAGATGTCCAGGTGGATTTTTCAGCCGAATCTATTTCTGAGATAGCGGGCCTAGCGGAAGATGTTAACGAGAGAGCCGAGAATATAGGCGCTCGCCGTCTTCACACCATAATGGAAAAGCTGCTTGAGGAAATATCGTTTGACGCCCCTGACATGGCCGGGGTGACGATTGAAATCACTCCGCAAATGGTGCGCCAGAGACTGACCGACATAGTTCAGAGCGATGACCTCAGCAGGTACATACTCTGAAACGCTGTGAGTCATCCAGGCAAATTCCTTGCATGACGATACACACTTGCGAATGGTTTAATTCGGGTAGTCATACCCGTTGTCAATCATGAAGGATTGCTCTTAACCGGAGACTGGTTCATGCGGAATGAGCCAGTCTCATACGTTTGACCATCTTTTTGAATTCGCGTCCCGTCATATCGTAGAGGACGGCGGGAAGGCTGGACAAAAGGGCAGGGACATCCCGCCCTGTGAATAGTCCAACCGAAAACAGCTTTCGCAAAATTGAAACCAGGTGCGCCGGGGTATAAAAAGACCTGGTTATTTCCCTGCTGATTTTCTTTAGGCCCTGTCTGCCGATTCCCTTCCGATAGACAATCCTGTCATCACCTATGAAATATCGCTGGTCAGCTTCAACCAACTCCCTTAGAGGTGAATATTTATCCACCCTCAGTTTTTGGTAGGTTATGGAGTCAAGGCCCAATTCCCTGGCGAACGCCGGTATTCTGAGCATCTCCTCATCGGTTTCTCCGATGTTTCCATAAATGAAATATCCGTGATAATAAATTGGAAACTGACGAAACACCTCAAAAGCCCTACGAACCTTTTCGGTGTCAAATCCCTTGTTTAGTTGTTCGAGTATCCTGTCTGTCGGAGATTCAATTCCTAACAGCATGACTTTGATTCCGGCGTTTACAGCCGCTTGAAGTACATCGGGCCTTTCGAATATCTCAATGCGGGCCTGCACGAAAAACCTCTTTCGGATGCCTCTTTCAACGATGGTTTCGCATATTTTCTTTGCCCTGCTTGGATTAACGAAAAAGTTTTCATCAGCGATAAGTATCATTCCCGCTTTTACCTGCTCGAGTTCGGTCATGACTGCCTCGATGGATCTGGTAGAATAGCGGCGTTTTTGTGTCCATGGGTTCATGTTGAAAGTGCAGAACTTGCAATTGTATGGACACCCCCGTGAGGTGAGGATCATATCGAACTGTTCGCCCTTCAGCGCAAATCCGCCCATGTTGAGGCTATAATCCTGTGACCTGAGGCTGCGGTCCGGGAAACGGTAATTCTCTATCTCGCCTAAATCCCTGTTTGCGTTGTGGAACAAGCCGCCGTTGAGCCGATATGACAGACCGAGAATATCCTCAGGATTACGGCCGGTTGCTATTTCCTTGATAGTGTCTTCTCCTTCACCCCTCACTATCATATCCACATTAGGGCACATGTCAAAAATCTCTTCCACACAGTCTGTAGCCTGCTGGCCGCCTACCACGGTGGTGATATGGTGTGGGAGTTGTTTGACCAGATCACAGACTTCCCTGAAATGGTATTCCCAGTTAATACTCAGACATATGAGGTCACATTTTTCCGAGATATAGGCATTGAGGCTATCGAGGTCCCTGAGAGGCCCTGGGAGACGAAGATCTACAAATGTTAGCTCCCCGACATGGGGACGCAACGCTGCGACTATGTATTCAAGGCCTATAGGAGGAAAAACCGCCAGGCCCAGAGAGCCCGCATGGCTATCTCGAAAATATGGATGGATGCAAATGGCGTGCTTGTACATTTTTTCCAAAAGGAGAAACCCCTGTTAATTAGTGTGTTGACAGTGACAGGTTGTCATCAAAAAAGCAATTATTTAGGGTGTCACATTTGTGAAAAGACAGTCATCAGCTTCAAAAACTATTTCCCTGTCAATCAGTTCAGTCATTACCATATTGTAGGTTTTCTCGAACTCACCCTGAAAATAGAGATTTACCGTCTCGGTATACCACGGTGTTGTCATTAGGTAATCAAGGAACCTATGACTGATGAACGAACCTCTCATCATAAGTGTATAAACGACTATCTTCTTGATCAGATCAAGGCCCACACTCGACGGATCACTCATGAAACGTTTTAGCCGGGTCTTTGCCCTCTGTATGGCTGCCTCAAAATCAGTGAATTCTTTGCCATGCCCAGGATAAACAATGTCCACCTCTAGTTTCGAAATCCGGTCAAGCGATTCATCCATGCAAAAAAGGGCACGACTTCCCTCCACTCGGACAGTCATGACCGCCATGTCGTATTCCCACAATGTGTCGGACGATATGAGGATGCGGTTCTCCGGGTTGTAGAGTACTATGCCGTCGGAGGCGTGACCAGGAGTGTAGATCACCTCGAATTGGTAAGGGCCGACGGCAAGTATGGCGCCATCTTCCAGGGCAGTTTCACATTTAAAAAAGTCAGCGTCCTGAATGTAATATCGCCACCATGTTGACCATGAATCCTGAATGTCCATGAAATGTTTGCCTATCCTGTGCATGGCTATTTTGCATCCGGACATGTCCTGTATGAGCCTGTTTCCTCCAACGTGATCGCAATGGCAGTGGGTATTTATTATCAATCCGGTATTTGCTGGGTTTATTCCGATGCTGTCCAGAAGGAAAGCAGTCTTGTCGAAATCAGAGATATATCCGGTGTCTATAAGAATGGGATGCTCTGATTTGAAGGCAAAGTGATTGCCGTTCAAGAAACCCCTTTGGATGAAAAAAAAGCCGGGTAAAATTTCCGAAACTGACATGATCTGGCTCTTGGTTAATTATCCTTAATTCTCGGCTATGGTTGACAACTCGTCCCTTATTTCTCTAAGTCTTTCAATGTCTTCCTGGGAGATAGGCTTCAATCCGGCCGAAAGTCTGTTCTTGAGTATATTGATCTGTGTTTCGAGTTCAATTGCAAGCTCAACGTTGTCAGCAGGAGCTTCAATGGGTTCAATCTCGGGCATTATTTCCGAGACCTTTTTACCGTCTTCAAGGATGAGAAGTTCTCTCATGCGAGGAGTGTAGACTTCGAAACCGAAAGTTTTTCTTATCCTGTTGGAGAACACATCTATGACCGTCGGTTCTCCGTGAATTACGAATACTTTTGGAGCCGGTTTATCCTGGAAGTGGCTGATCCAGTTGAGCAGGTCAGCCTGGTCCGCATGGGCCGAGAACCCTCCTATCGTAAAAACCTTTGCCCTTACGGCGACCTTCTCTCCGAATATTCTGACTGATTTTGCACCCTCGACGATCTGTCGGCCAGTTGTTCCTTCTCCCTGAAAGCCCACTATGACCAGGCTTGCCCCAGGACGCCACAGGTTATGTTTCAGGTGATGCTTGATCCTTCCGGCCGAACACATGCCATTGGCAGAAATGATGATTGCCGATCCTTTGTAGTCATTAATTTTCATGGACTCCGGGGCTGTCAGAGTCATTTTGAGATTGGGTATGTCAAAAGGATCAACGCCTTTACCAACGAGACTCTGAGTGTCCTCATCAAAGTACTTTTTGTTCTTTCTGAATATCTCGGTTGCCCTGATTGCTAGCGGACTATCTAGAAAGATAGGGATAGGCGGAATCATTTTTGACCTGGAGAATTCACCCAGCAAGTATAGAATCTCCTGAGTGCGTTCAAGCGCAAAGGCCGGTATGATGACCTTCTCTCCGTTGGAGACAGCGTACTGGATTGCTTGTAAAAACTCCGCCTTACTGTCTTCAAAATTTCTGTGGAGGCGGTTGCCGTAAGTGGATTCTATAAAAAGATAATCTGCCCCTCCGATCTTAAAGGGATCTTTGACGATGAGTTGATCCTGCTTTCCAAGGTCTCCAGAGAAAACTATTTTTGTTTCAGATGACCCGTTCTCTATCCAAATCTCCACAGCGCAAGATCCCAGTACATGTCCTGAGTTTCTCAATCTCACCTTAACGCCTGGCTCGAGTTCAATTATCTGGTCAAGTTCCACCGGATAAAGAAACTCGAGACTCTTCTCCGCATCCAGCTTGTTGTACAAAGGCAGGATCGAGTTCTTGGCCTGTCTGCGGTTTTTCCTGGTTTGCCATTCCGCTTCCATTTCCTGGACATGCGCCGAATCAAGCAACATGACCCTGCACAACTCTGCGGTAGGTGGGGACGTTATTATGCGACCCCTGAAGCCGTCCTTCACCAGTTTGGGGATTCTACCACTATGATCAATATGGGCATGAGTCAGGATCAGGTTGTTTATTCGTTCGGGGTGGTATCCCCAGTCAGACCAGTTATGGCGCTCAATTTCACGACTTCCCTGAAACAGGCCACAGTCTACCAAAAACCTGGCCCCGCCAGACGTCTCAATCAGGTAGTTTGATCCAGTTACAGACCTGGCAGCCCCGAAGCATGTTACCTTGATCATCGTTTTTCCTTTTTATGCAGTGAGCGAATGGTATTCGCAACGAAAGACATTTGGTTTATAGGGAATTACCTCATTTGCTAAGCCCGCGGTAGCTGAGCCGGTTCACAAGAGGTAGCTCTCCAGCCAGTTTCTTGGCTATTGATTCTACCTTCTTCCTGTGCTTGGGGTCTCTGACCACACCCTTGAGCACCAGATCCTCGCCATCGACAATGACCTCAACCGTGTTCACAAAGAGGAAGGGGTATGTCAGTAGACCGGCTTCGATTCTGGCCGCAGCCGCTCTTACCCTGAGAGAATTTTGAGCATTGGGAGTCATTTTGCGGTTACGCTCAATCAAGGCGTCACATACTGAATCTGTAATTTTCTCGAGCGAATCCCGCCCGGTGTCAAAGACCATGTCATAGTCTGACGGCTCATTCCAGACGGTTCCGAACATGGCCTTAAAAAATTGACGCCGGTCCTTGTCCGTCTTCTCAACCAGCCATCTCGCTGTATCATAATCAACGGATTCGCGAATCATTATTCGTTCGAGCCGGGTTTCCACCGGGGCAACCACCCTGATCCGGAAAGCATATGGTACCTCTCGGAGAATTATATTGCCCCCGCGGCCCATTATCACTGCGTTGTCGTTAAGGGCGCGCTCCAGGATTATACTTCTTAACAGAGCCCCAAAACCCCTGAAAGACCAATCAAAACGTTCCCAGATACTCGGGGCGTGCTCATCCAGGCCCTTGGCCCAGTGTTCCCACTTTTTGCCGTGAGCCCTCATCTCAAGAAGTATTTGTTCCTTGTCAACGTATTCATAATTCAATCTCTCAGCCACTGCGTGACCGATCTCCCGGCCTCCACTGCCGTATTCCCTCGATATTGTCAGAACAGACATCTTACCTCGCACTAATATAGATAGTATCTATTGATCAATCCCTCGTGCTGTCTGAAGAGCTTTCCCTTAGTACCATGATCCGTATCCATATCTTACCAACAACTATTACCAGTATGGCGCTGATTAATTCAATGCCGTAGCGGGCATATTGGCTCAGCGAAAGAATAGGGCTGATCGCCGGATCCGTAATTATCATCTCGGCGCCAACCTTTCCCAGAACCGCTGCTCCTATGTAAATAATTACCGGATACTTGTCCATCAAAGTGGAAAGAAGGTTGCTGGTAAAAATTATGAGGGGAATGCTCAGGCCAAGTCCGAAAAGCAACAGGAAAAGACTCCCGCCAGAAGCCCCACCTACAGCAAGCATATTGTCTACCGACATGGTTATGTCAGCAATCACTATGATCCTGATGGCCTGCCCTATGGTGGTAGCCTGTTTTTGGGATGTCTCTTCAGGAACTCCCTCAACGAAGAGTTTTACCGCTATCCACAGTATCAACACCCCTCCGATAAGTTTGAGAAAACTGATCTGGAGCATCTGTGAGACGAAAAAAGTCGTCAAGACGCGGAGCAGGACCGCAGCGCCAGAGCCTAGTAAAATACCTTTGCGACGCTGCTCGCGCGGCAATGAACGGACCGCCATTGCAATTATCACAGCATTGTCGCCAGCAAGTATCAGGTCGATTACCACTATGCTGAGCAATCGACTCAGGAAGTCCAGGTCAAGTGTGATTCCTGTCAGAATGCCAATATCCATTAGCAAGCCTCTTAAGATAATCGGGTTAAGCATGGTCCCAAGTAAAGCTCTCTGGATGAAGGCGCCTGAGTTACATGAGGCGTGTCAGACCTTCAGACCTCGTGTTGTCCACAGGAATGTTCCAAGCTTGAAATGAAACCGTGCGTTAAATAAATGAGTCAGTGATTATAGATGATAGTTTCAAGAAAAAAAGACAGGAGTCTTGGTCCAGGTGGTGTCACTGAACCAAGACTGTTGAAAATTCTATTTCTTGGAAGCCGCAGCTCGTTTGGATGCCTTTAGAGGGTTGATCTTCTGTTGTTCTTCGGTCGCCTTCTTCTCGAGATGTGTGGCGAAATTGCATGATCCCCTCAGCCACTTTGCCGCTGGATTGGGAGCAACACTGCAGTAAACGCCTTCCTCGATAGTGATGGTCCTCGAACAACCAACACACTTATCTATCACCGGCAGACATTTGCCCCCGTTAAAATTGCATCCCCTGCTGGTCATGAATCCACATTCCGACCCTTTTCTCACCGTAGCACATTGCATCGTCTATTCCTCCAGCGTCTAAAGACGCGATCTATTAGTCAATGTAAACTTCTACGATATAAAAACATTTCCATATAGTCAACATTCAAGTGATATGGCAGGCAAAAAAGTTTTTTGTCAGTGTCGCTCTAAGGCAATTCTAGTAATCAACAATATCAGAGTCTCTCGTCCAGGTCACGTATCTTCACGGAATACGCCATGGCCAGAAGGATGGAATTGAATTTTGTCTGGGCGGTATCACCTCGTGATGTTAGTACTATGGGACTGGTTCCAGGTCCTGCAGTGATTATACCCCCTATCTCTATGACGAGGCCCAGGCTCCCCATGGTTTTTGACAGCATTTTGTAGATTACGTTTGCTGTATTGATTTCGGTAGCCACGAGGCAGTTTGCGTTGCCCATTATTTTGCCCTGATAATGTTTCTCAGCGGCGACCTCCGGCACAGTGGCCAGGTCGAAAGACAACGGGCCTTCTATTACCAGTGGACCGTATTTTTCTTCGAGGATTCTGGATCCTGCCTCAGCCTCCGCAGCCAGAAGAGTAGCCGGTATCGCAGATGTTTCTTTCTCCACCGCGGTGATGATGGCAAGTCTCAGTGGTTCAGTCCGGCTCACTACCCGCCGTACTACATCCAGTTGGTTTTCCATGGCCTTGAGAAGTCCCGAAACTTTGGTGAAGGCCGGATTTACAGCCGGGTCCGAGAGTGCGAAGAACCTGTTGTCAGGGAAAACAATGAGTCCCGACCACGACGCTGTTTTCCTCTCAGGGGGCTTTCCTTCAGCGCCATTATCGGTTTTGTATATCGAAAGGGCGACCTTTAGAAGGTGCGATGTATCGACGCTACCCTTCATGACTATATAATCTGGATTGGCCTGCAAGAACTTCTGGAACTCCAACGACATGGAGTCCTGCTTCTGACTCGGGTCAGTCGCCAGTGGGTCAATGGGAAGGACCTGAACATCCGGATCAGTAGAAGGGGATATCTGCGCCTTTGATTTTCTGATTCCATCGGCGATTTCGGCTGGGTCACCTATGAGGGCCAGCTTATCCAGGAGTCCATACTCTCTGGCGTTGGCTACAGCCAACAGGGCGTCATCGTTGTCAGCTCCTACCAGGACAAGCTTAGCGGGTTTTAGAACCCCGGTCTTTGTGGCCGCAGTCACATCGTCCAATAGTTTGGAGAAGGAAAATGTCTCGTTAGACGAGCCTGACGCGCCCAGGACCTGCAATGCCTGGGTCATGCTGCGAGCCTCTATTCCGTAATTGAGACGGGATTCTCCCTTGGCGGGGTTGACGTACATCTCGAAAAGATGATTGGCTATGAGATATTCGTGTTCAAGAGAATCACAGCACAGCATTGGTGTCATCGGATTGTCCACCCGAGCGCGGATCTTGTCGAAAAGTAACTGGAAATACCGGTCTTTGGCTTGCATGCTCGTGATCACAATGTAGTGAGGCCTTTCGGAAACCTCACCGGCCGAGCACATTTCAAGAGCCATGGCGGTGCTCCTGGCATAGGAGTCCACCACATGCATCAGGGATTCAGATAACTTGGCCGAAATCTTTCCCGATTCGATGATCCGGAGCAGTTCGCATATCTCCAGCACCCCTGTTCCCATCTCACGAGATGCCAGACGGGAATTGGCCGGTATGACGAACCCGTCATCTACTAAGCTACGGACTATCTTGTCGAAATCGAAATTACCGAGAATGCGGTTGGCGTCCTGGGCAATTATTTCTCGAACTATCCGGTGTCCGCTTTTTCTGGATACAGAGGCAAACAGTTCGTCCAGGGTTAGAGCAAGTATGTTCAGCTCTTCCTGTTTAACATTCTTGATCTGCGAGATGAGGGCCGCAATTGACTTCAAGGGGGTTACCTTGACATAGCCCCTGAGGCTCTGCCTCAACTCGCTGGATTCGGACCTGAACATTATGCTGTAGTCATGCGAGCTTAAAGTCGAAAACGACAGGGGACTGCAGACGGAGGTGTTGATTGATCCTTTGGATCGCTGCTTTCTGAGGAGTTCGGATAATTCCCAGGCAATAAGAGCGCCCCTGTTCAGCGAGGTGTTGTGAAGCCTTTTCCAGGATTCTTCGCGCACCTTTTCCGTCAGAACGTAAATACCGTCGGGTAAAGTTCCCAGATCGCCTCCACCGCACACGATGTCGCTTACCTCGACCAGCCTGATGCCGTTTTTCAGCATTATGTTGACAATCTGAAGAGCCAGAACCTCCGGGGAAGTGCCATGAGCAGCAAATTCGATCTCGGCCCTGAATAGAACGTCCAATCCCCTGACTGCCAGTACGTAAGCGGCGTACCTCTTGGAAATTATGGCAACAGTAATTGTATTCTGGAGCTTTTTGATTATCTTGCGGATACTCTTCTCATTAAGTTCCACAACTTTTCTTACGGCTATATTGAGCAGGATCTTCTTGATGATGATGCTCTCCCTGCCAGGCGCCCCCGCGTGATACAGCGACAGTATGTAGAGCGACATCAAATCGCCGTAAACCGATGCGACTTCCTTTTGGTTTCGAACTGCCTCCAGTCCATTCATCAGGCGGTTCAGAAAATCCCCTAACTGGCAGTGCTCATCAGGGTCCATCAATGTCTGTTGGATATCCTGGATTTTGTCCACAATACCCCGTTTAATAAGGTCCCCAAGGGATTTGAGTTGTTCGTCGATCGATGAAGAGGCGTCAGCCAGATTGTTTATCATGTTTGACTGCGATCCCTCTCCAGAGCAGGCGGGTTCGAAAGAAAAGAACGACGGTTCGAAAAATCCTGACTTGACGAGCAGGTTACTAAATTCGCTGATATCTTCAGTTAGTTTTTTGGCGCATTCCGGCATAGGGTTGCTGGCTCCATACCATCAAATTTATCTGTCATAAATTCATCAATACATGTAATCTAGCAAGAGCGCCCAATTCTTGCAAACCTGAAACACGGTTTCAAGCCCAATCATGTATTTCAGCCTTGTTGCTCAATCAGGCGATAAAGAACATGGGGAACTTATTACAGGCGAACAAGGGCGTGTTACAACAGGAGCGCGTCCTTCACAAACATTTTTAATTCGGTTGATTCCTCTGGAAACAGACGGTCCTAAACATCACGCTTGAGGATTGGAGGTTTTTACATGAAGAGATGTTTATTCTTGCTTTTAATGATGATTTCCATGGGGCTGTCAGTCATGGCGCCTGCCGGTGTTTGGGCTGCCGACGAGATAAAAATCGGCATCATAGATACTTACAGTGGTCCACCGAGTTCCTATGCGCTTGATGTGCTTGATGGATTCAAGCTGGCTGTCGACAGGATCAACGCTGGCGGAGGTGTTCTCGGCAAGAAAATAACCTTTGTGACCAGGGACGATAAATTCAAGGTTGACCTGGGCCTTACCGCAGCCAAAGAACTCATCATGAGGGAGAACGTCAATCTGCTGGTGGGCACAATCAACAGCGCAGTTTCATTGGCGGTGTCTGACCTGGCCAGGAAAGAGAAAATCCCTTTCATTGTAACGTATGGAAAGAGTTCAGCCATTACTTCGGCCAAGGGGCACCGGTTTGTGTTTAACATGAATGAAAACACCGAGATGATCGGTAAGGCCGCTGCCGTCGGACTCGCCAAGCGTCCCTTCGTGAAATACTGGATTGCAGGGGATGATTACGAGTACGGTCACGCAGTTGCAGACGGCGTATGGAACCATCTCAAGAAGATCAAGCCTGATGTTCAACTTATGGGGCAGTCATGGTGGAAAGTAGGAGAGCCTGATTTTACTCCTTACATAACTTCCATACTTTCCGCCAAACCTGATGCGGTTATTGTCGCCACTGGAGGCGCCGGGTGCATTCCCTTCCTCAAGGCCGCAAAAAATACCGGTTTCAATGAGAAGATCCCGATTTACATGCACACTGCTACAGAGTTATCCACTCTGAGGCCATTGGGTCTTGATGCCCCTGAAGGTGTCATAGGAACTTCAAATTATTATTTCTACTATCCGGAGACGCCTGATAACAAGCAGTTCGTGGATGAATTCAGGAAAGCCTACAATCGTTATCCGTCCTTCGGTTGTCTTATCGGTTGGTACACTGGGAACTTCATAGCGAAGGCCTACGAGAAGGCCGGGAAGGTGGACGCCGAAAAATTCGCAGACGCCCTATCGGGGCTGACCATTAACACTCCCATTGGGAACCTTACGGTTGGCCAGCATGATAATCAGTTGATGCTGCCAATGTTCATGGGCGTTACAAAGAAGGTTCCAGGATTTGACTTTCTCATAGCTTCTGACATCATCACCATCCCCGCATCTGAATTGGTGAGCAGCCCGGAGGAAATCAAAAAGGCCAGAGAGCAGAAGTAGGAAGAGACTGGAACAAAAATGGACTGGTTCTCAACCATCACATCTGGCGGCTTGATCCAGCAGTTTATCGTTGGATTAAGCCGCTCAACGATCCTGTTTATAGTTTCATCGGGGTTGAGCCTCGTTCTGGGTGTCCTCAGGATCCCCAACGTTGCTCACGGTTCCTTGTACATGTTGGGCGCATTCCTGTGTTATTCGATAGCAACAACATTTGGATCAGGATCTACCGGTTTCTGGATAGGATTGGCTCTTGCGCCGTTCTGCGTCGCATTTATCAGTCTGGTTGCCGAGAGGACCCTTTTCAGTCGCCTTTACGACAGGGAACACCTCATGCTACTGCTTTTTACATTTGCCTTAATGCTCCTTTGTCGTGACGCCGTAAAAATGATCTGGGGCTCAGACTATCGCTCGCTGGCCCCACCTGAAATCCTTCAGGGTTCTATCTCAACCTATGGAATGCTTCTCCCCAAGTATAACCTTTTCCTTTTGAGTCTGGGGCCTTTTGTGGCGATAGGTCTTTGGTTTCTGACACAGAAGACAAAAATCGGAAAGATAGCCAGGGCGGCTGCGGTTGACAGGGACATGGTGGGGGCCATAGGAATAAATGTGAGTTGGGTGTTTGCTTCGGTTTTTGTAATTGGCTGCTTTCTGGCCGGCCTGGGAGGTGCGCTTGTCGCTCCGACCCAAAACATAAATCAGGGCATGGACCATACCTTGATCATGGAAGCGTTTCTTATCGTCATAATCGGAGGATTGGGAAACGTCTGGGGGGCCCTTTTGGGGGCCTTGATCTTTGGACTGACAGATTCCATGGGCATACTGGTCTGGCCGCAGTTCTCAATTGTCTTTCCATACGCAGTTGTTGTAATTGTCCTGATCTTCCGGCCAACGGGCCTGCTGAAGTCGACTTGGTAGAGAGTATTGATGGGATTCTTTAGAAACAGATCCACTTTCGTGTCCTTGATAATCCTGGCCGTGGCATTAGCCCTACTTGCCGTCGCTCCGCTATTCCTGCCCAGGTTTTTCACCTACCTGCTGGCGCTGGTTATGCTGACCGGCCTGCTCAGCCTGAGTCTGAACATCCCACTGGGTTTTGGAGGCATGTACCAATTCCATCATGCTGTTTTCTATGGTTTCGGAGCCTACGGGGTGTCTCTCATGCTTATGAAATCCCCTGTGCCTGCGGCGATTGCCTATCCGCTTGCGGCAATACTGTCGGGCTTACTGGCCTTGGTAATGGGGATTATATGTGTTCGACTCTCAAAGCTTTACTTCGGCATGTTACAGCTATCACTAGGTTCATTGGTCTGGGTGGTGGTCTACCGCTGGTATTCCTTCACCGGTGGAGACGACGGGCTTCATGGCGTGCCCATACCGTCTCTGATAAGTTCCGTAAGTGGGTCTTATTATTTTACTCTCATAATTACCGCCATCTGCTCTTTCATCCTTTACATGGTAATTAGCTCTCCCTATGGAAGAATACTTCAGGCCATCAGGGACAATCCTGAGCGAAGCGCCGGTGTGGGCATAAATGTTAGGCTTCACCGTCTGGTAGCCCTTGTTATAGGCGGTTTTTTTGCTGGGGTGGCCGGAACATTGTTTGTGACCGTAGAGGGTTCGGCTTTCCCTGACCTTCTGAGCTGGACCTTGTCACTGGAACTCATAATCATGTGCCTATTAGGTGGTTGGTTCACCTTCTTTGGGCCCATGTTCGGGGCTGCAATTATTGTTGTTCTAAGGACCATAGTTGGAGGATACACTGAGTTCTGGACCCTTGTCCTGGCCATTATTCTGATGCTGCTGATTTATTTTCTTCCTGAGGGAGTCCTGGGATACTTCCAGAGATTCGGCAGTAGCGGATCTAATCGGGTGGTGGAGGGAAAATGAATGCTGCATGTTAAAGACATTCAAAAATCCTTTGACCGCTTTTATGCAGTTTCCA
>CALDNG010000381.1 GCA_937915285.1 uncultured Desulfomonile sp.
TGTCGAACATCGTTTTGACGGATGGATAAAAAAATCGTCACTGAAATTATGAAAGCCACTGGACCGAAGAGGGTTCCAACTTCTCCCCTCAACATGAGGACCGGCACAAACACGGCCGCCGTGGTAAGAGTGCACATGAAGGCTGCCATCCCAACTTCTCTAGTGCCTTCAACACACGCCTTGACTATACCCATGCCTTCTTCATAGTGTAGGCGATAAATGTTTTCCAATACCACTATTGCATCATCCACAATCATCCCAATGGACAATGCGAGACCCGCAAGGGAGAGCACATTTATCGAATATCCTACGAGGTACATTCCTATAAATGCGCCAATGATCGATACCGGGATGGATGTGGCAACAATAAAGATTGAACGCCAGTTCTTCAAGAAGACAAACAACACAAGCAGGACCAAAATGATTGCCTCAATCAGAGAATCCTTAACAATCTTTACGGCGTCCCTGATGTAGTCACTCTGGTCGTAAATCTTCTGGAACCTTGCGCCAAGCGGACCGTACTCCTTTGAAAGATTCTGGATCTCCCTATCGACAAGCCCTATCGTCTGAAGGATGTTGGAGCCAACCTGGTTGAAAACATTGAATACTATTCCTGGCTTCCCGTTGATCCGGCAGAAAGTGTCAGGTTTTTCGTAAGAATCCTCGATGGTTGCAACATCTGTCAAATAAACTATGGGTTCACCGGGTTTTGATATTATTACCCTTCTGAAGGCCTTTTCACTGGTTAACTCGCCGATCGTCCTTACAGTCCATTCTCGGTCACCCTGAACGAAATAGCCTCCACTCTGGTTGAAGTTGGTGCGGTCCACCGAATTCTTAATATCCGCTATGGTAAGCTTTCTTGCTTTGAGCCTTTCAGGGTCGAATTTTATGCTCATTTCCCTGTTGAGGTTCCCGTCGTATTGACAGTCCCCTACCCCGGCAATTCTTTTTATCCTGGGAGCAATGTCCTTTTCTGCCCAGGTCGACATGGCCACAATGTCCACATCTCCCATTATGGAAAACTGACTTACGGGCAGGCTGACGCGATCACTGGCTTTCGAAATCTGGGGTTTTTGGACTGTGAGAGGTAGATCCTTAACACGATCAAGATTTCTTTGAAGTTCGGAAGCCGCAATGTCAAGATTGGTCCCAGGTCTGTAAAATACTGCAATGAATGAATTGCCGTATGGAGAAAAGCTGAAGTTGTAAAGCATGTTAGAGACGCCACTGATGGCCTCTTCAAAACGGTTGGTAACCTCCCCCTCAACTTCTTCCGGAGCAGCCCCAGGAAAACCTGTGCTCACTACAAGTTGTGGTTGCTCAGTATCGGGTTTTAACTCCACTGTAAGAAACGTCAGGCAAACATACCCGAATACTATTACCAGCAAGGCTCTAACTATTACTGTGATTGGGTACCTGACGGAAGCTTCAGCTATGTTCATGACACAGACCCGAGGATGATTCCATTCGTTGTCGAATCACTCTAATAATTTTTCACTAAACCGTAAAGCCTGAAAACGGACAGAAAGGCACGGATGACTGATTGAGCTTCTTGGCATGACTCGCACTCAGGCGTCAATACTTTAACCGATTAACATAGTGAGGCTCGAGTCTCTGCTCCAGAAGGGGGATCCGGAAGGGCACGATTTCAGTTCAGATCCGGTAGGGTCAATGCCAGGACACAGCCGGCCACAGGCAGCCCTATCATGGAATACATGGCGGCCATCAGTCCAAAATGATCGGCAATGGCCCCCAATATCGGCGTTCCCAAACCGCCCAGACCAATTGCAGAACCAATTGTGATGCCTGAGGCTATCCCTATGTGTGACTTCAGATATGACTGACCCATCAATACTGCGATTGAAGCCGATCCTATGGTTGTCATGCCGGTTAGGGACAGCATCACCATGCTGAGGACTCCTTCGGTGAGAAGGAACCCCAGCAGTAATGGCGCTGTGGAAAAGAGTGACCCCACAAGGACTCGCTTGAGTCCAAGCCGGTCCGCCATGAAGCCACCCAGAAGGCTTCCAACTGCACCTGAGAGCAACATGAATATTAGCCCCGAATTAGCTTCACCAATAGATGTATGATGAATCTTGATATAGTAAAGAGGCACAAAACTCATGAGACCGAAGTAGAGGGCCGTTCGAAGGACGATGACTCCGGTCAATTTGCTGAAAGCTCCCCACCTGCTTCCCGAGGGATCTCTCCCGGCTTCTGATTTTGAAGCCACAGGTCTGAATTTGGCCAATCGGGGAAGTTCCATAAACAACGGAATGGCCAAAATGGCTGATGGAACTGCCATCAAGAGGGTTCCTCTGAGCCCGAGATTCAAGACCAGCGGCGTGAGCAGAACAGGACCCAAGGCAAAACCGAGGGTACCGCCCACGGTGAAGTAACTCATCCCCTGAGCGCTCTGTCCGGAAACGTAATTAGCGTATCTGGAACCCTCCGGATGAAAGGCAGCCACACCTATTCCGCTAACAAGAACACACGCCAGGATTAACCAATAATTGGTGGCAATACCCGACAACGCTATGCCAATGCCGCCTGTAAGCATTCCGACAGGCATCAGCCATGGTGATGAGTGTCTATCCGAGTAAAACCCAAGAAAGGGCTGGATTAGAGACGAAATGACGGTAGCGGACAAAACCACGCCTGATACGGCGAGATATGAAAGACCGTATTCCATTACCAGGAACGGCAGCAAGGCAGGGATCGCCCCTTGACTAACATCGTTTATCATATGACTGACGCTCAAAAACCCCAGAGAGCGATAGTCCATGTTGTCATGATTCATATTTATTCACTAGTCTTTGAATATGTCGGGGTACAGCTTTCTGGCGCAGTCGGGACAAATGCTGTGGGTAAAGTCCGCTTCGGAATGATCCCGTATGTATGCCTCAATCTGTCTCCAGTAGCCTGAATCATCCCTAATTTTTTTACATGACGAGCAAATTGGCAACAGGCCACTGAGACTCTTAACCTGCGCCAGGGCGTCACGTAGTTGGGCAATCAACAATTCTTTTTCAGTCTCACTCTTTTTCTGAGGCGTGATGTCGTTGACCGTCAGGAGCAGATGCCATTCATCCGCTGACATGAAGCGAGTCAGGCAACAATCGAGCCAAACGTTTTCTCCGTCCCCCTTCGCCCTGCAGATCTGGCGTCTCAAATCCGTTCCATTTAAGATGACTTCCTCAGCCAGATCATCCAAACCCAGTCCCTTGATTGGACTGACCTGAGAAGAAGCGCCTGAATCGCCAGAAAGATTGTCGTTTATTATGGTTTGCATGGCCTGGTTGAACATTATCATTTCACCGGTCCGGGTAAACGCGCCTATCCCAACCGTAGACGCACTCAATATTTTGTTCAGAACGTCAAGTGTTTCAGCAAGCCGTTTCTCGGATTCCTTTATCCTTAGAAGGGCTCGAACCCTTGCTACCAACTCACGGTTGTGAACAGGTTTGGATATACATCCATCTGCGCCATGGTCCATTCCATCAGCCTGACTGTCCAGGTCAGTCATGGTGCTGGACACGAGCAGTATTGGAATGCCTGAGGTGTCAGCGTCTGATTTGAGTGTACGACATACGTCTTTTCCATCCAGATCACCTAGTACAACATCCAGCAATATCAGGGCCGGCCTGGACTGACGTGCCACCCGGATGCACTCCTCCCCGCTGGCGGCCTCCGTGGTGTCATAACCAGCCAATCGAATGATTCTGGCCATTCCAAAACGTAAATGTTGTTGGTCATCAGCAATAAGTATCAGTTGTTTGTGCGCCTGTTCCATTTTCCGTCTCACCCCCTTCCGAATCTGATTTTCAGAAATCGAATTCCTTGAGCCTATCAATTTGCCAAGAGAGAGATCATGCCCTCAATCACATTCTTCGCTTTCTAGACCTTGGGCAGGGCAATGAAAAAGGTCGATCCTTTTCCAAGCTCACTCTCAACCCAAACCCGTCCCTTATGGCCCAGAACAACTTTCTTGACAATCGCCAATCCAAGGCCCGTGCTGTCTTCACCACCTGTGCTTTTAACACTAATTCTCTGGAATGGTTGAAAAAGTTTCCCTTGTTCCGATTCAGGTATCCCCTGGCCTTCATCTTTGACCGAAATCACCACTTCAGATTGCCTGAATTCAAGCGTGACATCTATCTTTCCTCCAGGATTCGAGAACTTCACCGCATTAGTTACAAGATTGGTTAGAGCCTGTTCGAGCTTTGCAGCGTCTGCCACAAGAGGCTGAGCCTCTCCCACATGATGGGAATTTATGGCTATGTTTTTACGGGAGGCCAGCACGTTGTTCATGGCCACATTTTTTTCGATTAATGAGATTAGGTCTGTTTCCGCCAGATCCAGTTCCAACTTTCCGGACTCAATCTTGGCGACATCAAGCAAGTCATTGACAAGACGTAGCATGAACTCACTTGACCCATGTATTATTTCCATGAACTGACGATGCTCCTGCGACACAACATCAGAGGTTTCATCCAGCAGAAATTCACTATACATCTGAATCGCATGAAGGGGATTCCTCAAGTCATGCGCAGCCATTCCAAGAAACCTGTTTTTCTCCTCGTTGAGTTTTTCCAACTCAATGTTCTTTTTCAAAAGTTCACGTTGCAGATTGGCCAACTCATTGTTCAGTTTTCCCAACTCATCATACAGTTCTGCTTCCAATTCTTTCTTTTCCCTGACTTGTTCGGAGTTTGCCTTGATAGCGGTTCGAAGCTTGTTGGCCTGCTCGTTTCCTATTTCCATCAAATCATCAATAAGGTTCTCTACTGAGCGAGAAGACCTGGCTCCCACGATCAACATCCCTTCATTCCAGAATATTCCTGACAGGTTAAGAACCACAAGAATTCCGTCGGCAGTAATACTCAATTGCCAATCAAAAGCTGCTCCTTTTTTTTTGATCTCGTTGATAAAATTCAGCGCCTTACCCAGGCTTCCCCTATCAAAAACAGTAGCCAGAGAACGACCAACGACATTTATTCCCAAAATCTCCGCATTATCACGCAAAACCTCAGTTATCAAACCTTCGGAATTGCAGGCGATTACAATACCAACTTCAGAAACCTGTTTTTCCATTTCCCCAGAAATATCCCCACCATAAAACTTGCGACATCTTTGGCTCGTTCGGCCCTGGAAGTGCAACCATTTAGAAACATATAGTATATGCCATCACGGCATATACCCTATCCCGTCATTTTTACCTTCAGCTCTGCCAGAATTATGACCTGTTACCAGCATGAGCCAATTCCTCGAAACTACCACGAAATTATACCTACAACCTCATAAATTCAACTGGTTACCCCTAATTAGAAAACAGGGTAACGGATTGGTGGCTTGAATTAGTTACGGGCCGATCCCATGAGAGTATGGAGATCATAAGGACTTTACCGGACAAATGTCAGACCCTATGGTCCGTTTTCAATAATCAGCAATAGCAATCTTTTGTCTGTTCACCCGGAAGGAGCAATAGATTTCTAAAAGTTCTCAGTAAAACACAGATAGAGTCTCACACATGCGGGAAACTTTTGTCAAGGTTATCCGGGTCTGTAGTTGCAGGATAGGCACTCAAGTCAGAAAGTAAACAGCAGTTGGAAAAGACCACTGCAGGTAAGGAAATAAGGCACACTGGAAATGGAAAGATATCAGAAGGCTCAACATAAATTCCA
>CALDNG010000382.1 GCA_937915285.1 uncultured Desulfomonile sp.
ATATGGTACTTCCGCCATGGTGCCGCACAACCTGACATTAACGCTGCTCGGAGCGGGCCTGTTGTGGTTCGGGTGGTTCGGATTCAACGCAGGTAGCGCTCTTTCAGCCAGTGAGGGTGCTGCGATGGCATTCGTTGTCACCCACATGGCCACTGCGGCCGCTGCGCTGAGCTGGATCGTCATGGAGTGGATTATCAAAGGCAAACCGACAACTTTGGGTATCGCTTCGGGGGCTGTAGCAGGACTGGTCGCCATTACACCCGCCGCAGGTTTCGTTGGCCCGGTTTCCTCGGTAATAATTGGACTCGTGGCAGGCGCAATATGTTATTTCGCAGTCCTTGCCAAACATTCGCTAAAGTATGACGACGCCCTGGACGTTGTCGGGGTTCATTGTGTAGGTGGAATATGGGGAGCAATAGCAACCGGACTGTTCGCATCCAAAGCTATAAATTCCGCAGGTAGTGACGGGCTGTTCTTTGGGAATCCCGGACAGTTATGGACACAGATAATCGCAGTGCTCGTGACAATGGTTTACTCCTTTGTTGTGACTCTCGTGATACTATACATCATTAAGGCTGTGGTCGGCCTCAGGGTACCAGAGGAAGACGAATTCGTGGGTTGCGACACCTCTGAGCACGGAGAAAACGCATATAACATATAGTCCCCGCAAGGTTCATTCTGACGGGACAATTCCAAATTTCATCGCATGAAACTTTTTGCAGAACTGCTCATAATGGCTTTAGGGGTAATCCATGAAAAAAATAGAAGTCGTAATTAAACCTTTTAAACTGGATGACGTTAAGGAGGCCCTTCATTCAATTGGCGTACAGGGAATGACGGTTACCGAGGTCAAAGGGTTCGGACGCCAGAAAGGCCACAAGGAAATTTACAGAGGGGCTGAGTATCTGGTCGACTTTCTCCCTAAAATAAAGATAGAAATGGTAGTTCAGTCCGACCTGATCGAAAGGGTTATAGAGAAGGTAATTTCGGCAGCGAGAACAGGAACCATTGGGGACGGCAAGATTTTCGTGGCTCCGGTCGATAGTGCGGTCAGGATCAGGACCGGTGAGAGGAATGCTGACGCTGTCTGAAAGTCTTCTCGCTGTTTACAATCATTTGACTGATTAGAGGTCACTCGGAGTCTGGAAAAGCGGATCTTCCAGGCTCCAGACCTGATCCCCTGATTCCTTTTGATCTTTGGACCTGCTACAAAAATGTAGGTTTATAGGTCGTATATGACCAAAATGTAGCCACAATAGAAAATATTTATTATTCGAATCAAACTGAACAGAGACGATATGCATGTATTTTCGAGGCCTTGCTCTTTAAAGGCGTTTCATTGGCAACATGGCATACCTATTGCTTAATTGTTCAAAAATGTAAGGTTTATAAAAACTCTTACGGTTTGCGATAAACCTTCGTTTGGATTTTATCCTTAGTTATGGCTCTGACTGTTGGTATTCATAAACTGACGGTTGGGAAGAGGAACCGAAATGAAAAAGATCGAGGCGATAATCAAGCCATTCAAGCTTGATGACGTGAAAGAGGCTCTACAGTCTGTAGGTGTTCACGGGATGACGGTAACAGAAGTAAAGGGTTTTGGCAGACAAAAGGGGCATAAGGAAATCTACCGGGGCGCCGAGTATCTCGTAGATTTTTTACCGAAGGTCAAGGTTGAACTAGTGGTAAACTCCGACATGGCCCCCCAGGTGATCGAGAAAATAATCGCTGCCGCCAAAACGGGAAGCATCGGTGATGGCAAGATTTTCGTGACTCCGGTGGAAACTGTCGTAAGGATCAGAACCGGTGAGCGCGACCTCGACGCGATCTGATTATAATTTTTTAAGAATCTAGTTTTGCATCAATAGGCGCCGTCTCGAAATTCGAGACTTGTCTAAGGTAACAGACTTTAAAAACAATAAGGAGTTGAGGATGGACCCCAAACAGGTTCTGGAGTATGCCGCAGAAAACAATGCGGTAATGGTTGACCTAAAATTCATGGATTTTCCAGGTATGTGGCAGCATTTTACAGTTCCCCTTCATGAGCTTGAAGAGGATTCATTTGAGGAGGGTTTTGGGTTTGACGGGTCCTCCATCAGGGGCTGGCAGCCGATTCATGCATCAGACATGTTGGTAATACCCGATCCGGGCACAGCGATAATGGATCCGTTCATGGAACATCCGACTCTGTCGCTGATCTGCAATATTTTTGATCCAATGACCAAGGAAAAGTATTCTCGTGACCCTAGGAATATCGCTCAAAAGGCTGAGGCTTACCTTAAATACACCAAGATTGGAGATACGGCATATTTTGGTCCTGAGGCTGAATTCTTCATTTTTGATGACATCAGGTATAGCTATGGATCCAATCACGGTTTCCATCACATAGACTCAATTGAAGGTACCTGGAATACTGGACGAGAGGAAGAGCCCAACCTTGGTTACAAACCAAGACACAAAGAGGGATATTTTCCGGTTTCTCCCACAGATTCTCTCCAGGATATCAGGACGGAAATGGTTCTTCTTCTGGAGAGTCTTGGAATTACCATAGAGGCGCAGCACCACGAGGTGGCTACAGCGGGTCAGAGTGAAATTGATATGAAATTCGGCCCATTGGTGAAAATGGGCGATCAGCTCATGTGGTTCAAGTATGTCCTGAAAAACGTGGCCAAACGGCACATGAAAACGGTTACATTCATGCCCAAGCCACTTTTTGAAGACAACGGTTCGGGAATGCACACCCATATCAGTATCTGGAGAGGAAACCAGCCTTTATTCGCAGGCGACAAATATGCCGGTTTGTCCCAGGAAGCGCTTTGGGGCATAGGTGGCATATTGAAACATGCGCCTGCTCTATGCGGAATCTGCAATCCCACAACGAATTCTTACAAACGACTTGTTCCGGGCTTCGAAGCTCCTGTTAACCTTGCCTATTCTTCCCGTAACAGATCGGCCTGCTGCCGTATTCCGATGTATAGCGCATCCCCCAAAACCAAGCGTATCGAATATCGGACCCCAGACCCCTCATGCAATGGCTACCTAGCGTTCAGCGCCCTACTGATGGCCGTAATAGACGGTATTGAAAACAAGATAGACCCCGGTCAGCCTCTGGATAAGGACATTTACGCCTTGTCACCGGAAGAACTGAAGGACGTTCCATCCACGCCAGGCGATTTAGCCGAAGCGCTCAAGGCGCTGGAGAATGATCACGAATTCCTTCTGAAAGGCGATGTTTTTACCGAAGACGCCATCGAGATGTGGATAGAATATAAGACTACCGCAGAATTGAACCCCGTCAGGAGAAGGCCACATCCTTATGAGTTCGCCCTGTATTATGACATTTAATATGTCTTAATCGGGCCTCAATGGATCACCAAACCGGTGATTAAGATTCCAGAGCCACGGATGATTGAATGCCGTGGCTCATTATTTTTGTTGCCACTGTGCCCCATGTTCGACGATAAAGATCGTGTATGAACGGCTTCTCCATTACTTTGCAGATTGGTGGAGGTTTATTTGAGTGGTTTAAGAATAGTCCAGGCTCAGATTAATCCGACAGTCGGGGACATCAGAGGCAATGTCGACAAGATGGTTGACTGCATCAGCAGGGCACGCTCTCTTCATGCGGACCTGATAACTTTTCCGGAGTTAGCGATTTGTGGATATCCACCGGAAGATCTTCTTATGAAAAGAAAGTTCCTTGTGGACTGCGAAAAAGCGTTGCAGATGCTCTGCGAGCATTGCTCTGACATAACCGTGGTCGTGGGCTATGCCAGGACATCGAACCAAGAGGTCTTCAACTCTGCCGCTCTGATTAGCGCCAACAAGGTGGTAGGTGTTTATGATAAGCTGGAATTACCGAATTACGGTGTATTTGACGAGAAGAGATATTTCTCTCCGGGAAACAAATGCCTCATTTTCGAGATCAACGGAGTGAGGGCGTGTTTGACGATATGTGAGGACATCTGGATATCAGGATCAAAAACAGAGGCCTGCGCTAGCGCCGGTCGCTGCGATCTAACCATCAACATTTCAGCGTCACCTTTTCACGCAGGAAAGTATGAGTTAAGAAAACAGGTCATCGGAGGATTTGCAAAAGTAACCGGATCGACCGTGTGTTTCAATAATCTTGTTGGCGGGCAGGACGAGCTTGTCTTTGATGGTGGATCCATGGTGGTGTCGCCTGAGGGATCTGTGCTATCTGCAGCCCACCGTTTCTCTGAGGATTTTCTCACAACGGATCTTACATTTGAATCACGACAAAAGCCCGAACTTGCCAATACTCACTTAGAGCCTGTTATCAAGCTCACCTCCCACAGGGGCGTTTCCGAAATACAGTCTGAAGACCGGATCCCAAGAGAGATGGAGACGGTTGAGGAAGTTTTTGAAGCGTTGAAGCTAGGCCTTAAGGATTATTGTTCAAAAAACAGGTTTTCCAAGACCGTCATAGGATTGAGTGGTGGAATAGACTCTGCTTTAACTGCGGCCATAGCCTGTGAATCTGTTGGGTCTGAAAATGTTACCGGAGTGACCATGCCCTCCAGGTTCACATCTGCAGAGACACTCTCGGATGCGGAGATTTTGGCCGAGAGACTTGGAATACCTTTAATTTCAGCCCCGATCGAGGGGATACTCAAATCATTCATGGACACGCTCAGTGATTCTTTGGGTCATGGCGATCCGGGCATAGAATATGAGAATCTTCAGGCTAGAATACGTGGCGCAATATTGATGACCCTGTCGAATCGATTTGGCTGGCTCGTATTGACTACAGGAAACAAAAGCGAGACAGCAGTCGGTTACTGTACCTTGTACGGAGACATGGCTGGAGGTTTTGCCCTCATAAAAGATGTGCCTAAGACCCTGGTATATGAATTGTCCAGGTTTTTAAACAAAAGGGCTGGCCATGATATCATTCCAGAATCCACCATTGAACGGGCCCCAAGCGCTGAACTCAGACCGAATCAGAAGGATGAGGACTCTCTTCCACCATATTCTATTCTGGACCCCATACTGAAGGCTTATGTTGAGGACGACATGACCCCTGATGAAATATCAGGATTTGCTCCGGAAACTGTCAGGTCTGTCGCCCATTTGGTAGACATCAACGAGTACAAACGGCGTCAGGCGCCTCCGGGTGTGAAGATTACCCCCAAGGCTTTTGGCCGGGACAGGCGTCTTCCCATTACAAATAGATACACCTACTAACTCATGGATGTTTGGTCAGGATGAAAGCGTTAATTATAAAGCACATGGAATCAGAGGGCCCTGGAACTCTAGGTGATTTCCTGAAACAAAAAGGCTGGGTTTTAGACGAAGCCAAATTGTATGAAGGATGCAGACTTGCCTCAATGGATGGGAGTTTTGACTTGGTAGTATCCATGGGCGGTGTAATGAACGTTTATGAGGAAGAGAAATTCCCGTTCCTTGCCGAAGAGACGGAATTCCTAAAGCGATCCATAAACATGGGCATAAAGGTGTTCGGAGTTTGCCTCGGCGCCCAGTTGATAGCCAAGGCATGCGGCGCACGAGTAAATTTGTCAGCAGCGAAAGAGGTCGGATGGTCAACTGTGGACCTCACGGACAAAGGGAAGTCGGACCCTATCTTTTTGGGGATCAACAATCCACTGAAGGTGTTTCAATGGCATGAGGATGTGTTCAATGTTCCGCATTCAGGGGCCCTGCTGGGATATTCTGCCTCATGTCCCCATCAGGCGTTCAGGATCAACAGGGCTTACGGTTTCCAGTTTCATGTGGAGGTTGATGCCGTCATCCTGAACGAATGGTTCAAGGATTCGCCCGATAGGGAAACCTTCCTGGAGTATTACAAACAGAACTATGACGAGTTGAAAGTCCAGTCAGAATTAATATATAGTAACCTCATCAGCGCTATGATCTGATATTTTTGAACCTGAAGTATTCTGATTTTTTTTATGCTGATAGGGGAATATAATTAAAGCGTTTATTATTTCTCTTAATTTCCTGACAGTTTTCAACCTTGGCAGGTACAGGTTTTCCGAACTCGGAGAAGTGGGAAGGTCTGCATGGGCATTCCCTGCGGTCGGAATTGTTTTGGGTCTGCTTCTTTTTTATGTAAATTGGCTAGGCCTGTTAATTTTACCGGCTGGGGTATCGGCGGTAATCACCGTTAGCGTTTGGATATACCTTACCGGGGGCTTGCATCTGGACGGATGGACTGACTGCTGGGATGCCTTGGGAGCTTCCGTTAGCAGTGAACGTCGTCTGGCCATATTGAAGGACAGTAGACTGGGGTCTTTCGGAGCTATGGCCCTATTCGTAATCCTGGGTCTAAAAGTCGCCTGCATCGGTTCGGGTCTAGTAAGTATTTCTGAACTATTGCTGGCCTGTGTTACCGGTCGCAGCCTACTGGTCATAGGGTTCATGAACACGGTGGGACTCAAAGCGGGAATGGCGCAATCATTTCTGTCGGGTGTAGATGGCAACATCTGTAAATACGTCTGGCTGCTGACCCTTCCATTTGTTTTCATAGCCGGGATCACTGGATTTATAGCCTTTGGAGCTGCTTTTTTGGGAATACAGTTTTTTAAGAGTCTTGCCCGTTCCAGATTTGGGTTCATAAACGGGGATGTTATCGGCGCTTCTTGTGAACTGTCCGAAACCATTGTATTGATCGCTGCTTGCTGGAGTTAACAAAATCAATGAGACTTGGAACTACATCATACATTTATCCGGCCGATATAATAACTAACGTTCGCCGCCTGGCTGGTCAGGTCCAGGATATTGAGCTTGTGATCTTCGAAATGGATGAGAGATGGGAGTGTTTGCCAACCGAAGCGGAACTGGACGAGCTTCTGGAGATAGCTGCTAAATTTGGCATGACCTACACCGTTCATCTGCCGATCAATGTTTATCTGGCTGACCACAACCCATCGATTGACTTGATGATAAAGGTCATCAAAGCAACACAGAGGCTGAAACCGTATGCCTACATTTGTCATCTTGAGTCATCTGAGTTGGCTGCTTCCTCCCATGTTTCGATATGGGAAAGACAATCAGTGAAGTCACTGGAAACACTCATTGATGCCATTGGTGATCCGAGCCTGCTTTGTATTGAGAATATCGAGTCCCAGGCGCCCTCACTGCTGGACCACATTACTGACACCCTACCTGTTTCGCATTGCATTGATATAGGTCATTTCTGGAAGAAAGGGCTTGATCCAATGCCCTACATGCAGCGTTGGCTCCCGCGCGCCAGGGTCATACATATTCACGGATTTGAGGCTTCAGATCACAAAAGCCTCTCTGTAGTCAATTTTGCCAAACTCGATCCGGTTGTAGAAATCGTTTACAAACATTTCAGGGGAGTAGTGACGCTCGAGGTTTTCAACGAAAAGGATTTTCTTGATTCACTGGATAGCTTTTGGAACTCGTTGGAACGAAATATGCGCCAGACAGCCATAGCCCGCAGAATCAGCGTGGGGCCGACATTAAAAAAGACAAAGTAGAAGTACTGGGTATTGTGAGGGTTGGGATCATGGAGTGTATGGTGCCGAAGAGGAGACTCGAACTCCTACAGGCTTGCGCCCACCAGACCCTGA
>CALDNG010000383.1 GCA_937915285.1 uncultured Desulfomonile sp.
TGATGCATGTGATGAGGCCCGCTGTGTCCACGAATATTATAACGTTCTTTACCAGGTCCAGGATATGCCTATAGCTTCCCTTCATGAGTTCGGCCCGTTTGAAGGCCCGCTCGATTTCCTGCTGGGCTTTTTTGAGTTCCGTGATTTCAAAGAAAGTTATGACCACCCCGTCTATTACGTTTTCGATTGTCCTGTAGGGCAGTATCCTCATGGTGTACCAGCCTTCCTCCTTTGTCTGAACATCTCGCTGCACAGGAACAAGATCTTTGAGCACCTGGACGGCGTCATTGACAAGATTTTCATAACGAAGGTTTGATACCAAATGAGCCAGGGGACGGCCAACATCGGATTGTATGAGATTGACGAATTTGGTAACCGCTGGTGTGTAACGCTGTATATGCAGGTTGGTATCCAGGAAGATTGTCCCGATTTGAGTGCTCGCCAGCAAGTTGTTAAGATCACTGCTAGTCTTGGATAATTCATCAATCTTCTGCTGCAGCTCGGTGTTAACGGTCGTGAGTTCTTCATTCACCGACTGCAGTTCTTCCTTGGAGGTCTCAAGCTCTTCGTTGGTGCTCTGAAGCTCTTCATTTGAGGATTGGAGTTCTTCGTTGGTCGATTTGAGTTCCTCGTTTGAGGTCTCGAGTTCCTCTATAGTCGTCTGGAGGTATTCTTTGGTGGATCTCAACTCCTGCTCGAGAGTTTGAATCTTTGGGTTCGTCTCAGCAGTCGAGTCGACGGCTTCGGTAGCTAACTGGATAGCGGGCGGGGATTCCGGAATCTCCTCGAAAAGAACAATAACCAGCCCTTTCATCAGGGAAGGCTCTTCTACGGGAATAACAACCAGATTTATGAGTTGCTCATCACCGTTTGTTCTAACTGCAATCCTGTCGCTTCGAACCGGTCGCCTTTCTATCATGGCCTTTCTCATGGCCGAAGCCAGTTCCAGCCTCAATCCCTGCCTGGCCATCGCCAAGACATTCCAGCTAGTTTCACCGGTCGCGGGTTCAAGAAATTTTCCGGTTCTCCCGTGGACATAAACGACTTCGCTTTTTTCGTTAACCACAACCCCTGATGGACTGTAACGGGTCATTATGAGGTTTTCAACAAGATCCCTATAACTCATTTTTTTCTGGAACTTGCCATTTTCCTTGTTCATCATTTCCATCTTCCTGTCAGTAATCGTTGGGTAAACATGCACCCCGGCCAGAGGAGAAAGGCCAAACTCTACGGCGGACCTTTTGTAAATCTTCCACTTCCTGTCTACCGCCGAAAAGAAATTGTGGAACTCGCCTATGGTTTCTGATGTTCCCAGGAAAAGTAGACCATCGTGGTTTAACGCATAGTGAAAAAGAGGCAAGACTTTCTTCTGCAGTTCCGCAGTGAGATAAATAAGCAGATTCCGGCAACTAACCAGATCGATGCGTGAAAACGGAGGGTCTGTGATTACGTTTTGCAATGCGAACACCACCAAATCCCTAATTTCCTTATTGATTCGAAAAAAACCGTCTTCTTTCTTGAAATATGAATCCAGATAGTGCTGCGGCACATCGACGGAAATCGAATTCGGGTAGGTCCCAACACGGGCAAACTCTATTGCGTTGCCATCTATGTCTGTGGCGAATATCTGAACCGGTATATTTTTTTTAGCGGCTTTTTGAGCTTCCTTGCATAGTATGGCGATTGAATATGCTTCCTCACCTGTGGAACATCCCGGTACCCATATCCTCAGTGCTCGATCCCCGGTTATGCCATGGATAAGCTTTTCGATGGCCTTTTCGCGTAACGCGTTAAACGCTTCCTTGTCACGAAAAAAGCTTGTTACCCCTATCAGGAGTTCCTTGAATAATGTGTCGGCCTCCCTTGGGTTTTCCTGAATAAATTTTATGTAATCCTGCAGTCTGGTAATCTGGTTTACGGCCATTCTTCTGTCTATGAGCCTAAGAATGGTGTTTCTCTTGTAAAATGAGAAATCATGCCCTGTCTGAGCCCTGACCAGGATGAAAACCTTATCGAGCAGGTCATTTTCTTTCATGGATGGCGTCGTAGAAGGTGGAAGCACCCTGGCCCTCCTCACAAAAGCCATCAATTGGACGGGAAGCTTTTCGGCTGGAAGGACGTAGTCAGCGAGTCCCGTTGCCACGGCATGTCTGGGCATACCATCATATTTTGCGCTGGTCGGTTCCTGAACCATGGCCATTCCTCCCTCACCCTTTATGGCCCTCAGTCCCAAGGCTCCTTCAGTGCCCGTTCCTGACAACACTATGCATATGGCCTTATCCTGCTGATCTTTGGCCAGGGACCTGAAGAAGAAATCAATCGGGACCCTCGGCCCAGGCATCTCGGTAGGAAGGAGAAGATGAAGCTTTCTGTGCAATATCGCCATGTAACGGTTTGGGGGTATGACGTAGACAGTATCTATCTCAACCGGCATTCCATCCTGAA
>CALDNG010000384.1 GCA_937915285.1 uncultured Desulfomonile sp.
CCATCATGTAATGACAGGTGGGTGTGACTGCTATAGGTTCTTTGGTGACATCCACTCCGAGGTAAATCTTGGCAAAAGATGCAATGTCCGATAACTTTTCGGCTATCTTTTCAGGGCCTATGTGTGTCAGGTCAAGGTCAACATAATCCTCTCCTTTGACACCCCTGCCCTGTCTGATCTCGGTCCAGATGGCTCTAGACACAACATCGCGGGGGGCCAGATCTTTCAGACTCGGAGCGTAGACCTCCATGAATCTCTGTCCTGTCCTGTTTCTGAGGATTCCGCCTTCACCCCTGGTGGCCTCGCTGATGAGTACACCCAATCCGTGAATACCTGTAGGATGGAACTGAACAAATTCCATGTCCTCCAGCGGTATTCCTGCCCTGTAAGAAAGGTAGACTCCATCACCTGTATTGGAAAAACAGTTGGAATTTGTCTTGAATGTTCCGCCAAATCCCCCGGTAGCTATCAGGATGGCCTTTGCCCTGAATGTGTGAAGCTGTCCAGTGGCCAACTCATATGCCACCAGTCCCGATGCCCGACCATTATCGATGATCAGGTCAATAAGCAGGAATTCACTGAACACTTGAACCGACTTTTCTACGGCTTTACCGTAAAGAGTGTCCAGGATGACGCGTCCAGTCCTGTCGGACGCGTAACATGCCCGTTTTACGGGGCCTTCACCAAAGTTTCTTGTGTGTCCGCCGAAAGCTCTCTGGGCGATCCTGCCATCAGCGGTTCTGTTGAACGGGGCGCCCATGTGCTCCAGTTCATAAACTGCACGCTCCGCGTCTCTGGCCAGGGTCTCCGCCGCATCCTGATCCGTAAGATAATCACCGCCCTTGACGGTGTCGTACATGTGCCATTCCCACGAATCAGGCTCTTCGTTCCCCAAGGCCGCTGATATTCCACCCTGTGCAGCTCCGGAATGGGATCTAGTTGGAAAAACCTTGCTTATCAAAGCGACCCGTGCCGAACCGGGAATCTCAAGGGCAGCCCTCAGACCGGCTAATCCCGATCCAACAATTACGACATCGTGAACGAATTCCATTGCATTTATCCAGTCCTGTCGAAGAATATTTTAAAAAGTGGAAAAATCCAAAGATCAATTGCGTTGATGTTCCATCACTACCCAAATAACAAACAATATCATTTCAGTGTATGGTCCTTACAATAACTGACTCAGACCGTTGGCTCATCTCTCCTTTTCAGGTTCATAAACACAACCCATAAGACCGCAATAATTTCCGACATATTGGGCCTCAGGTCGGTAAAGCATTGGTTTATCCTGGGCTTCCCCAAATTTTTCTTCAATGATATGGCTGCACCACCCGGCAATTCGGGAGATGGCAAATATCGGTGTAAACAGGTCTCTTTCAATTCCCATCATGTGATAAACAGGAGCGCTGAAGAAGTCCACATTTGGTCGTATTTCTGTCTTGCCGCGATTATTGAACTCTTCGATAGCTACCCGCTCAATGGTTTTGGACAACCTGTCCCAAGTCTCAACTCCGGATGTCCTGGCAAGTCTGGTTGCCATGTCTTTCAGATATTTTGCCCTAGGGTCCATCGTTTTGTAAACCGCATGTCCCATCCCCATGATTTTCTTGCCTGTGTCGATCTGAGTTTTTACCCATTTCTCAATATCCGGTTCATTCTCCAATTCAAGGAGCATCCCCATGACACGCATGTTTGCGCCTCCATGAAGGCTTCCGGATAATGCCCCAATTCCTGCTGCGACGGCCGCATACATGTGAGCTTTTGTGGAGCAGACTTCGCGGCAGGCAAAAGTAGAAGCGTTGAAGGTGTGATCTGCATGTAATATCAGGCAGCAGTCGAGATCGCGAGCTGTCTGTTCATCCGGTTTCTCCCCTTGAAGCATCCATAGGAAGTTTGCTGCGTGGTTCAAGGATCTATCTGGCGCCAATGGTTCAAGACCGTTCCTGATCCTGTGCCATGCGGCCACAACACTTGGAAGTCTTCCTATTAGACGCGCCGCCATTCGCTCATTGGCTTTTCGGGTTTCATCTTTCAGGTCAGGGTCGGCGGTGGCCAGAATTGGGGCGCTGGCCTGAAGCACATCCATCGGGTCAGCGGTGTGCGGTAGCGCTCTCAGGCAATCAATAACAAAATCCGGAAGTATGCTGTATCCGAAGACCTGGGCTGAAAACTCCGATAATTGCTCCGTCGTCGGCAAATCCCCGTTAAGCAGCAGATAGGCAGTCTCCAGGAATGTCGATTTCTCAGCAAGCTCCTCTATTCTGAAACCACGGTAAATGAGAATCCCCTGGACTCCGTCTATGAAACTAATCTTTGTGTCCGCTACCGTCACGCCCCTCAGACCAGTATTCTTGATGGATACTGTTTCTTTCATGCCACCCTCTCTGTTAGGTTGAGATTTGTAGAGTTTTACCAGGAACCAGATAAAATTGTGATGATCGACACTTGGTTCAAACCGACTTTTGTGATGAACCAGAGGGTCTTGATGTTCGATTCAAAAAAATAGTAACAGGATCATTGACAACGTTTTATGATGGCGGAGGCGCCGTCCTTTATAGACAGCGTCCCAGCCATCAGGCGATCAATTAGATGGGATAAGGATATTCCTATTGATTAGTCCGCCAAAAAGAATTCAGACTTTTTAGCTCCACATACCGGGCATTTCTCAGGAGCTTCGTCCTCGATAGTGTAACCACACTTCGGGCAAATGTAATAGTCTTTTTCAGGGATCGGATTGCCCGCCTCCATGGCCTTGATTGCCTTGTCATACAAGGCGCCGTGAATTTTTTCCACTTCGTTTGCCCAATTGAACGACAAAGCTGCCGCGCTGTTCTTTTCGGCCTTGGCTTCTTCTATGAATTTTGGATACATAGACGAATATTCGAAATGCTCTCCGCCGTAAGCTGCCTTCAGGTTTTCAAGGGTGCTACCGACACCCTTTAACACGTCAAGATGCTTAAGAGCATGAACTGTCTCAGCGGCGGCAGCAGCTTTGAACAGTTTTGCGACTCCCTTGAAGCCTTCAGCCTCGGCTTTCCTGGCGAAAGCGGTGTACTTCCGGTTTGCCTGTGATTCTCCGGCAAACGCTTCCTTCAGATTGTTTTCAGTTTGACTCATGTTATCATAAACCTCCTGATAATAATTTATGGATCAGTCTGACCCATGAAAAGGATATCCGTAAATATTTTTGACGCCTAGCCTCTGATAATTCTGGGCAATATCATCTGGTGGTGAGCGCACATCGAAAGCGGATTCTGATAGGCGCAGTTGGCAAAGGCTACCATGTAATCGCGCATGGCTGTAAATGGAACCACCTCGTCCACAAATCCACGTTTGGCGCAATAAATTGGTCTGGACTGATCGTAATACTGTTTTGCCAATGCATTCATCTTGTCAATAACCGGATCCAGGCTTCGTCCTGCATCTTTCTCCTTGACCAGCCTCCTGGCAAAAGACGCTGCCGCTGCTGTTTCCCCGTGCATGACCGATATTTCCGTAGCCGGAGTTCCCAGAGTAAAAGCGCAGTGATTATTGGCCGTCGGACCGCCCATTATGTAATGCGCCGCAGCAGTGCCCTTTCGCAAGACGAAAAGCATCATGGGTACTGACGTCTGCTCTATGGAATAAATCAGGCTTTGGCCCAATCCTAAAAGCTCTGCCTTCTCAGCTATGTCGCCCACGTCTATCCCTGAGGTATCCTGGAACCAAATGATTGGAACCCTGTCCCGTCCACAGAGGGTGACGAATTCGTTCATTTTTATGAGGCCCTGTCTATATAGCTTGCCACCAATACCTGGGTAGTCGGCGTATTCGGGATACCCCATCCCAAGGAATCCCTGCTTGTTCCCTATTACACCCATCAGCAATCCATCAATTTTGACAAGACCTGTGTAAACCTCAGGACCATAGGTAGGCCGAAATTCCATGTGTTCGCTGTTGTCAGTAAGTCTGGCAAGGACCTCCACAAAGTTATACACGGCCTTTTGATTCATGGGTATCAATCTGTCCAGATCCTCTTTGGCGAATCTGGGCTCGGCCGGATCAGCCACCCTGAAGAACTTCGGATTGTATGCCGGGACATAAGACATATACTGTTTGAGAGCGTCCAGAACCTGTTCTTCTTTTTCAAAGACCGCCTTGAAGAATCCGGTTGAATCATAATGGACACTTACACTTCCAGGTGGAACTTCCTTGAAATGCCTGGTAGCGTCAATGAGGGCCTCTGCGCCTTCTACATCAAAGAAACCCTTGGGGCTCATTCCGCTAACTATTCCACCGCCACCGACCGCTATGTTGCAATCCTTATGGGCAAGAAGAATGGTAGGACTGATCCCGTGATATCCCCCACCGGCAGGGTTGGTGCCATATATACCGGCGATTACGGGAATGCCGAGTTTGGCAAGTTCGGCGTGCCTGAAAAACGTGGTCCCACCGCCTCTTCTGTCAGGGTAGACCTCTTCCTGCTCCGTCAATTTCACCCCAGAACAGTTTACAAGCCAAACCAGGGGAATGTTCAGCCTCTTGGCCAAATCAGTTACCCTCAGGACATTCTCAGACTGACCAGCAACCCAGGCGCCCGCCATGACCTTGTTGTCAAATCCTACGACAACAGCCCACTTGCCACCGATCTTACCCAATCCGTTTACTACTCCGGTCGAACCCTCTTCGTTCTCTTTCGGATTGAAAATAGAATGCAATGGTCTCCAGGTTCCTGGATCAAGCAAATATTCAAGCCTCTGCCACACCGTCATCTGGCCGCGTTGATTGATCTTGGAAGCAGGCAATCCGGCTGAACGGACTTTTTCAATTTCCTCCTCAAGCTGTTTCTCAACTTCTCTGACTAGAGAAATGTTTCCTTCAGTCTGCTTGATATTAGCTTCGGTTAACGCCTTACCTATTCCCGTCATCTTCTCGAAGTACGGTCTCATCCATTCTCCTCCGTTGCCAGCATATTTTATAATGAATTTCAGTCAAATGAAAACATACCAATTATCATTAATGTTTTCAATAAATAGTCAAATAAAAAAAGACCGAGTTCAGCGATCTTTTTTCATTCAGCAGAATTCAGGGACAGACCTGAACAATTATGGCGCAGGTTGAACTCCAGGGGATCGTCCATTCATAAGTGCCGACGTTCACCTAACGGAAATACCATAATATCTCTGAATATAAGTAGCCTATATTCAAAACTTAACCGATTTATCATTGGTGTTAAAAGTTTATTCTATGTTTAAAAGCGCTGTCTGTCATCTTCGTCTGATTTTTGTTTAACCTCATTGAGTTCATCAGGCGAAAATTCGAGTTTCCTTGGCGGGATGCTCCTCAAGGCGGGAAAGATTCCCTTGAAACGTGGCGAAAGCTGTTCCATTTTATCCGGGGAATAATTGGACCAGTAAGGGGTTGAATCCTCCTCTTCTATCAAGACCGTCAACAGGAGAGCAGGATAGCGATAACGCGGATTATTCCCGAGGAATGTCAGCATCTCTTTGGCGCGTAGATACTCTTCACGCCTGCGATTGATTTCCCCGAGAAGATACATTACCATTGCAGGCTCTCCTTTGGTAAGGTTGCGCCTTAGTGCGTCATCCAGGAATTTGTTGGCTTTGTCCAGAAGTGTTTTCTCGTTTTCTAAAGCTCCCAGTTCTCTGGCTACCCATGAACCCTTTAGACTCACTATCCCAAGATCCCGAGGGTTCAGGCCGCGGGTCTCCAGAATGGATATCATTCCGGAACGACCAAGAGAAGCCATTTCCAGAGGGTTTGCAGACTTGAAAATATCTGTATATTTCTTTGACTTGACCAAACTCTTTATATTTTCGGAAACTCTTGAGTCAAAGTCTTGGGTTCTATAGGAAAAAAAACAGTTTGGGCAGGTCGCAACATCAGAGGAGCGATTACAATCCCTGGGCACCAATCTATAATCCAGGCCGTATCCAAAGTTGGCGGCATTTTTCGTATCATTAGAGGTCATCAAATGGGAAAAATGGTTGTTACAGACCGGACATGCTAGAACTTTCGACTGGTTGTTCACGCAATCCTCCTTGAATAACTCATAGAGACTAAAACCAAACATTGAAGACTGTATGAATCAAATATATCATAAAAGACGCAGCTTGGCTACGTTTTTCTTCATATAAAACTTTGTGTAGTTGATACATCAACTTAAAATAATTAAAATAAGAGGCACATTTTGATTTTCAATGTCCCAGGTTCAAGTATAGATTATTCTGCACAAACCAATCCTGAGCAATATGCTGCCATAACGGTTCCGGAGGGGCCGGTTCTTGTTATTGCAGGAGCAGGATCTGGTAAAACGCGAACAATCGTTTACCGTGTGGCATGGCTTATAGACCAGGGGGTAGATCCCCACTCCATCCTTCTTTTAACCTTCACGCGTAAGGCCGCCACAGAAATGTTAAACAGGGCCTCAAGACTTCTTGATGGAAGGGCGGCCATGGTTTTTGGAGGCACGTTCCATTCTGTGGGATATTCCCTTTTGAAAAAATATTCACAATCCATAGGAATAGAGCGATCGTTTTCGATCATGGATCAGCGAGATATACTGGACGCCCTGGAACAAGCCAGAAAGGGTCTGAACCCTCCGGTCACCGACCTCAAATCCTTTCCCAAGGCAAAGACCATATACGAAATCCTGAGTCGCACTGTTGGAGCGTCCATAGAGATTGAACGGGTGGTCAGCGACAGGTACCCCCATTTCGAGGAGTATATCCCGGAGATAAACAAGATAAGTCATGAATATAACAACATAAAGAAGAAGAACAACCTCCTGGATTATGATGATCTTTTGACCGAGTCGGTGCGATTACTCGAGGAGAGCGACGAACTGCGTGCCCACATATCCTCAAATTGGCGTTTCCTTTTGGTTGATGAGTATCAGGATACCAACAGGCTTCAGGCAAAAATGGTCAGAATGCTTGCTACGGGGCACGACAATGTGATGGCCGTTGGAGATGACTCGCAGAGCATATACTCATTTAGGGGAGCCAATTTCCAGAACATAATCGAATTCCCGGATATCTTTCCCAACACCAGGATTATCAAGCTGGAGGAAAATTACAGGAGCACGCAACCGATTCTGAATGTGACAAACCAGATCATAGACTTCGCGTCATTTGGTTATCGCAAAAGACTTTTTACTCGCAGGGCGACAGGACCCCTTCCCTTTCTGCTCAGGCCTGCTTCAGAACAGGACCAAAGTCGTATAGTTACAAGGCTTGTCCTAGATGCCCTGAAACACGGAGGCCGTCTCGACGACATAGCGGTTCTGTTCAGGGCCGGATTTCATTCCTTTGAACTGGAATCTGAATTGGCAAGAAACTCAGTGCCTTTTGTAAAATACGGAGGTTTTAAGTTCGTAGAAAGTCAGCATATCAAGGATGTTCTCGCTTATCTGAAGGTGTCGAATAATCCGAAGGATTTAGTGAGTTGGGTACGAGTCCTCAAAATGCTGCCCGGAATCGGTGACAAGACGGCAGTCAAACTAGCTAATTCCATCGGAAAAGACTTCACTACCGCAGGCCTGGAGGCTATTTGCCAAAAATCCGGCAAACACAAGGAATCTCTATCTCAACTTTTTGATCTTTACCAACGCCTGAGGGACAATCAAACCTCACTCCAGGAAAAGCTCGACACCGCTGTCCGCCACTACCTGCCCTACCTGCAGGCAAGCTTTGATAACTATCCAAAACGATTGAAGGATCTTGAGCAATTGGCTTCAATGAGTGGAGCCTATCCGTCCGTTGCGGAATTCCTGGCGGAAGTCGCTCTCGAACCCCCAGAGGCAGAGAATTCAGACTATTTTGATACATCACAAAAACTGGTTCTTTCCACTATTCATTCGGCAAAGGGCCTCGAATGGGAGACTGTCATAATCATTTGGGCGACTGAAGGAAGAATACCGTCTCCCATGGCGTTTAACTCAGCCGACGACCTGGAGGAAGAAAGACGTCTGATTTACGTTGCAACGACCAGAGCCAAAAGGAATCTGGTAATCATAGCGCCGCAAACAGTTTATGACAGGCGTCTGGGAACTGTCCCTGTAGCGCTTTCACGTTTTTTCGATCAGATCAGTCCAGACAGCTTTCAGTCATATTTTACCTGAAAGGACCTCTTTGAACGAAAAGCAATTGTCTAAGGAAACTGACGGATTCCACTTATAGTAATGCCATCATCAGGCAGGAAGGAGGTCTTAATTTGAACATTGCCATCATCAACGGCAGTCCCCAAAAAGGTGGATTCACAACTCAGGCCCTTAGCCTGGCAGAATCTCGTCTCATTGAAAAAGGAGCCTCGACGCAGACAATCAAACTCATCGACAGCAACATACAGGATTGCATTGGATGTTTTAACTGCCTCAGGACGGGAAAGTGCGTGATCGAGGACGATGTTGAGAGACTGATCGCAGTGATGCTCGAATCTGACGGTTTAGTCATCGGATCACCGGTCCGAAATGGTCTCATTACTGCATGTCTGAAAAGGTTCATTGAGAGAATAACTTACATTCTTGGTTTTACTCTGGCTCTCGAAAACAAATACACCCTAGGGATAGCATCCGTTGGCATGTTTGGCGGGAAGTCTGTCAGCAGACGATTTTGTGGACTTCAGGGGATTTTTCACACACATCTTTCGGGTTTCATATTTGCATCGGTAGGAATCCCCACGCGTCCTCAAGCCCTGGAGCAAATGAGGCAGCGACTACTCGCAGGGGCAGACAGGCTTGTCGAAGATATCAAAGGTCGCAAAGAAAGAAGCGTGACATCCCGAATTAGTTGCAGCCTTGACAGAATGATACTGAAGAGATTTATGTTTCAAAGAAACCCTGATATCTACCATAACGTGATTCAGCAATGGAGATTAAAAGGATACATGTGATTTTCAAGGCTGATACGAGGATATTTCCGCCTGTTAGCCTTCTTCGGAGAACGCTTCCGGGGCTGAATGGCCGCTCAACAAAAAAGTTCGGACAAAAAGCTTGACACCAGGTCATAAGGTGTCTAGAGTTAGAGTTTATTCGACGGAGAGATGACCGAGAGGCCGAAGGTGCTCGCCTGCTAAGCGAGTGTAGGGTGT
>CALDNG010000385.1 GCA_937915285.1 uncultured Desulfomonile sp.
CCCAAGAGGTTTTCCGCCGGCACGTCTATGTCTTAGATAGATAACTCGGAATTGATAGAACCCCTCATACCCATCTTGTTCTCATTCTTGCCATACACTAGTCCCGGGAAAGTCTTTTCAACAATAAAAGCGCTTATGCCTCGGGCCTTCTTAGAGGAATCAGTGTAAGCGTAAAGCACAAAGAAATCGGCCACCGAACCATTAGTGATGAAACACTTTTGACCGTTTATGACATATTTGTCACCCTTTCGGACCGCTGTGGTCCTCATGGACAAGATGTCCGATCCAGCCGATGGCTCTGTAGCTGCGAGGGCCGTCAATTGCTTCGAATCGCCAGAAAGCCGTTCCAGGAATCGCTGTTTTTGTAGTTCATTTCCACTATGGACGATAGGCAGCATCCCGTCCGCCTGGGCTATCAAAAGAAGAGCCGATGCAGCGCAGACCTTGGAAATTTCTTCCAGAATCATTGAGAAAACTACATATCCAACCTCGACCCCACCATACTCTGATGGTAGCAATGGGGTCAGAAGACCGTTGTCTGCAAAAACTTTTACGGCATGGTGAGGGAAACCGGCAGTTTCGTCCAACTCAGCCGCTCTCGGCGAAATTTCCTTTGAAGCTATCCTACGAACAGTGTCAATGATCATTCTCTGTTCTTCATCGAGTTTGAACACGTTAAAGCCTCCACCTTAAAATTAATTATTGTTGACCGACAAAGTTTAGAACTTGAAATGAGTTTCCTTGAGTAGTTCTCTTGCAATTACAAGCCGCTGTATCTGGTTACTCCCCTCGAAGATTTGGGTCAGTTTTGCATCTCTGAACATGCGTTCCACTGAAAAATCTTTCATGTATCCGTACCCGCCGAGGACCTGAACAGCGTCTGTGGCAATTTTCATTGCGGCATCGCTAGCGAAACATTTGGCCATTGACGCCAGTTTCGTGTTGGGAAGATTCTGGTCATAGAGCGCTGCGGCGCGATACACTAACCCGCGACTGGCCTCTATCAAAGTCGCACTATCTGCCAAAATCGCCTGCACCATTTGATGTTGCGCCAGGTATTTCCCGAATGTTTGTCTCTCGGTAGCGTATCTAAGCATTACATCAAAGGCCCCTTCAGCTATGCCCAAGGCCTGTGCCCCCACCGCTGGTCGAGACATGTCAAAGTCCTTCATCGCTAAAAGAAAACCTTTCCCCTCTTCACCCAACAAATGACTCTCGGGAACTCGGACTTCATCCAAAAAAACTTCAGTAGTATTTGAACCGCGCTGACCAAGCTTATTTTCGATTCTACCAATTGAAACGCCCGGCCTATCCCTCTCAACATAAAAAAATGACAAACCGGCGTGGCCTTTCTCTTTGGAGGTACGGGCTAAAACAGAATAGACCGACGCCACTCCTCCGTTTGTGGCAAAACATTTTTGACCACTGATCACATACTCATGTCCGTCTTTCACCGCGGTAGACTTGATTCTTGCCACGTCAGATCCTCCTGAAGGCTCTGTGACTAGATAACCAACTAGGAGGCGTTCATTGGCAATTCTTGTAAGGACCTGCTCCCTCAGTTTTCCCTTTAGTCCATGCATTATCGGAAAGAACCCTACGGCCTGTATGATTAACAATAATGCTGACGCTGCGCAGTACCTGGCAATCTCTTCAACGCCTATGCATAGAGCAGTGCCCGTGTTTTTTTCGAGTCCCCCGTATTCAGGCGGCATAGCTAGTGTTAGCAACCCTAAATCCCAACAGAGGGATTCCACTTCCCTATTGAACTCACCTCTTTCATCAATGCCCGCAGCCAGAGGATAAATCCTCTCCTTGGCCGCCTTACCCACCGAGTCTCGAAGCAGTGAAAGTTCCTCCGTTCCATCAAATTCGTGCTGATTCATGGTCCTCCTTACCTTTTCATAATTTTTTTCCAGACGCCCTTTTACTGACCTACATCCTGTCATTAGAATCACACTCTGTAAGTGCTTTTGTTTGGTCATTATTTAACGGGCTATTCTGGGTGGTTTGTGACAATTTTGTATAGTTGGCCTGAAGCCCTTCAATTATGGCTTCGCACAGGATGTTGCCTGAAATTTGTTCGTCGAAATCCCTGTAAAAAACTGCGGGCCTCATGCAGGCTCGCTCAATACTGCCAATGATTATGTCCCTCATACATGACAAGGGTATGTCCTGTCGAAATTCCCCCTCATCCATCCCTTTAATGATGATCTCGTTGATAAGTTTTGAGTATTTCTTTGCCAGTTCGTAGGCTTCACTATCAAAGTAGGCAGGATGATTTCTCACTTCCAACAGAAGTATCCTGGAAAAGACCTGATTTTTCCTGTGAAAACCTACCGTGCCATCGATCAGTGTTTTTAGCTTGTTGATTGACCCGTTGGTTTTGCTGACGTCAATCTCAATTTGGGAAAGATAGGTCCTGAAATATTCCGCAAGTATTTTGTGGAGAAGACCTCTCTTATCCTTGAAGTACCTGTAAATGAGAGCTTCGTTTACCCCCGCTTCTCTGGATATTTCGGCCGTGGTGACTGAATTGAAATTCTTTTTTTCGAGAAGACGCCTCATCGCCTGCATTATTCGAATCCCACCGTTGGGAAGTGGTATTCCATTTGAATCTTTGGTCTGGAGCAAAATATCTGTTGAATTCGAGGCAGGACTTTTTACCATGATGACCGTCCAGAGTGTAAGTAAGTATTACTTACGATTTACACGAGAGGTCATCATTGTCAAGTATTTTTTTGCCGAGATCTTTTAATACGATTTGGTCCAGTTTGTCCGGAATCCGATTTGTAATTTTCGTATAGATTTTTCTGGTTCAACATTATGGGTATGGGTCTGTTCTTTTTAATCATGCCATGGTTTCAATTGTCTTACGGAAGCGAGTTAGAGCCACGCAAAAGAAAATCGCGCCTATAGCCACAAGCCACGCGAATTGAGGCCATACCAAGTCCAATCCGGCTCCTCGATAGAGAATCCCCTGAGCCAGCATGACGAAATGGGTGTTCGGAGCAGCAAGCATGACGTTTTGAACCCACAGCGGCATACTTTCACGCGGGGTCGCTCCACCGGACAGCATTTGAAGAGGCAAGAGTATCAGCATCAGTAGCAGTCCCATCTGCGGCATGGAGCGCGCCACAGTCCCCAGGAATATACCAATGGCCGTTGTAGCGAACAGGTGAAGGCTTGCTCCGAGAAGAAACAACGGAATGGATCCGTGAACAGGGACCTTAAGCAACCCCTTAACAACAATGGTGAGCGAGACTGCGCAGGCCACTAACACGACCAGGCCCATCGACCAAACCTTGCTGGCCATTATTTCAAGCGGTGTTACAGGCATAACCAGCAAATGCTCTATGGTCCCCCGCTCACGCTCCCGTATCAAGGCAGCTCCGGTTAGGACTATAGACAACATCGTGATCTGGTCTATCAGCTTCATCACTGACCCAAACCATGACTTATTGAGATTGGGGTTGAATCTGACACGCAATGCCAGGTCAACAGGCAGTTGACTGTTAGAGCGGTAACGCTGAGCGAAAGACTGAACCTCCTGCGTCACAATCGACTGAATATAACCGCTGCCTGTGAACGCCTGGCTCATCCGAGTGGCGTCAATGTTTAGCTGCACACTCGGCTTGCGACCTGCCAGGACATCTCGTTGAAAGTCCGGAGGTATGTTCAAGGCAAAGGTATCCAGC
>CALDNG010000386.1 GCA_937915285.1 uncultured Desulfomonile sp.
TTCTGTAGCAAAACAGCAGGCCAGTCGTAGCATTTCAGCTCCATTAGCTTGCATCGGGAAATTGCGGACCGACCGAGGGTTTATCTCACCCACATAATGCATTTCCCAACCAAACACTGTCCAAAGTCTTCTATAAAGCCCTGCGTAATCAACTACTGCGTCTGACCATCGCCAGAACACCCTATATGTCACTCGATGAAGTCGGAGGAGTTCGGAAGCCTCGTATTCTGAGCAACCGATACGATGAGATAGAGATTTTGCGCCCATGCCATATTGCACAGCCAGTACACAAGCCTTGAATTTATTTCGTTCCACACCATGACTTTCTTTGGTTGCGTTCTCTGGTATAGCCCTAGCTTGTTTGGCAAAGGCAAGATACGGATCACCTGATTGATAAGCTTCTAACATCAAAGGGTCTCCAGAAAGAGCGGCTGCAATTCCAAATTCCTGCTGCTCCCAATCAACGTAGGCAATGCCCATACCAGACTCAGGCCGAATGAGACCCCTAATCCATGTAGCCGGACCAAAGATAAATTTACTGGTTGACGGTTGATTCCTTCCTGTTTTGCTAGAAAAAGCCGAGAGGATGAGCCTGTTGCGTCCGTCCGGACCGACTTCAAGCTCTGAAAGTTTCATCTTCGATAGGGTAGTCCTCAATTCATGCATAGGAGCTACAATGGGATGAGAGCGGGCCATTTCTCGAAATGTTTCGTCCTTCAAGTCCAGTTCACCACTATCCAGAATGGGCCACGGAATCCCATTATCCCTGACAAATCTCTCCCACTTTCTCCGCTTGAAAGTTCGCCCTTCATAAACCTGATAATTCCGATCTATTGACTGGATGAGGGCATCCTGGATTTGAGACCAATGAGACTGTAGTTTCACTAGAGCATCCACATCTATCGGAACCCCGGTGTGCTCCATCCTGGCTGCTGCGCCCATATACTGACCTCGTACCAAAGCATGAGGCATGCTGAGTTTCCCGGCCATAGCATTAACCAAACGCTGTAGAGCCATGACATCTGAGTGGCAGTATTCCATAATTTGATTTCTCTCATCTGTCGTCCAGGGGCCGCCATTCTGAGCCAGATCCCTCATGTATTCCTTCTCATGCGTAGCTATACAATCAAGACCAAAATAGAGTTGTGCCCCTAGCAAACCCCTTCCGTAAGCTAAAACCAATCCGTTGGTGAGACATCTGAATTCAGCGTAGAGGTCTAAAATGTTCAGTGGAATAGGCCAACCAAGCGCCAGATGGCACCCAATATCTGCTGAGGCGTAATAGGCAACTATGAGGCTGCCCTGACAGGTGGAGTATGGCGGTTGCGGACATGCGGCGAGTTCATCCTGCCACAACCTTATTTCTCTTCCGGTCAAGAGTTCCACTGCCACCATACAAACCGGTTCCGGAATACAGCCAGGTTGTGACTTAAATTCAAAGTCTACAAACCAGACCTCTCTAAAAGATCGCAACCCAGGCTGTGACATTAGATTTTCCCTTCTAGCTTTTGAATTTCGGGATGGTTCAGATCCCTTATGAAACGATCCTTGAAGGCAAGGTTCAAGAGATCTTGTAGGGTAATGTTGGGAGGCCATTCAGGATCGGGAAGCCTTCCTTGTGCCCTAACAACGTCGTATTCCCCCCTTGGGCTGTTGGAGGACATTCTTACCCAGAATAGTTTTGCCTCCTCGACCGCCCTCATTCGAGAAATGGTCCATGGATTCGCAGCAGCCTCAGAGCGTGGTATTTTTACTGGAAACAGAAATACCGCGTTGTCTCTGGTTATGGCTGTATACAACCAATTAGGAACTGCCAGGTTGCCTACAAACGGGGCGATGTTGGGATGAACCACATAGCACCCGTGATCTTTCCCTAGATCCAGCAGATAAATCTGTACACACCAGTCCGATCCAGGGCGGATTCTAAAGAAAGTGTAGTTCGAGGGCTTACTTACTCTTACGTTAGTCAGGACTGGAACGGTGCCAACCATATCCTGATAGTCCTGACTCAACCTTATTTCCTCTAAGTCGATTCTGTTCCGATTGACTACGGTTTCGTTGGGTGTTACATTGTTTTTAGGCTCAGTTTCTGTCCTTGAGGCTGGGTGAGGTATTGAGATCGTGTCATTACACGTATCGTCGGAAGCCCCGTTGCAGTCGGGGCTTTCTACGTTTGTTATTCTTGAAGGCGCTTCCTGGCTATTCTCAGGTCCGCAGTATCCCTGGATCAGCATTGAATCGTTAGACATTTGATGTCTCCTTTGTGGGAAAAATTTTTGATCGTAGTGGGCCGTGCTGGTTAGTTTTCACTTCGAGGCCTCCCCAAACTTTTTTGTGCTGATTTAGCTGAGCGTTCCTCGAACCATAAATCCCAGGCGTGTAGGTCCAAGAAAAGCTCTCGCCCCAGCTTTGTGACGATATGGCGTGGAATGCTGCCGGTTGCCAGCCTGTTATGCCAGGCCTTAACCGCCTTTCTGATGCTGAGATCATTGTTTGCTTCCGCTTCATTTGTGATCTCGACAACGGCTCTTTTCAATGGCATGAGTTTGGTCATATGATCCTCCTTTAATTTCAGTAAGCTGACGGGATAAACTTCGAACCAGAGATGCGTAAAAAGCACCTATCTTGGTTCTTAAGTTTGATCCATCTTACTCAATTCTTCAGCAGGATCAGTATTATATTTGGCCATAAATTTCAAGGGGTTAAAAGGGTGGAGGGGGATCGTACTCCTAGCTCATTTTGAATTACCATTCTTTACGGTAGGCTTGGTTCGTAATCCAGCTTCTTTGGCCTGGCAATATAGCGCAACTTTTTGCCATTTCTTTTTGTCAATATATATTTTGGCGGATTTATAGGCGTTCTTAACTTTATCGAGAGGATTGACGCACTTAGTTATGACGAGTTCAGCTATCTTGCTAGTCGCAATCCCGTAGTCTTTGAGGTCCCAGATCTGGAGCATGTTGCTTGAAACCCATGCGCTAGTCCGAGGGCAGCATGTTTCTTTAGACCTACCGTGATCTTTTCTGAGTCTTTCTAAACATGTCCTAAAATCGCTAATTAGGACCTCATCCTTTCTCCTGAGATCAATCGTCAGATCGATTTCCTTTCTTGGAATGTGATCCCAAACCCAAGAATAATCCTCTAATTCATAGCCATCGATTCGGTGGAGGGCACCATAAATTAATTGACTTCTTTTCCCATGCCAGACTGCTGGAGGTATAAAAACAGGTTCGTGACTGCGATAATAGTTCTCCCATGTCAAATAAAGAAGACGAGCCGGACCTTGAATTTCCGCATTACTACGATGAGGTGCCATTGCGTTGACTGGACTCACACCCAACACATTTTTTAGTCTTTCTCTCCTCATAAATTCCCACACCCAACCTCGTAACGGCATTGTTTTTAGGTAGTCATAAAGATGAATGTTCCACCAATCAGGTAACGAGACCGTCTCTTTTTTTATGTCCGGAGCCACTGTTCACCTCAGCAACAAGAAATTTTAGATTAGAGTCGCTGGACTTAAGTTGCTTTTAAAGCAAGTTATTCTGACATGTTACGGAAATTGAGCATGATTAAGCCAATCATTGCGCCTCACTCGGCACTAGAATTAGACGTTAGAGTGAGAGATACCCAAATGCCCTATTTTCGCCATTGCCTGTTTTTTGTGTTCATTTACTACGTGAAGATATCGTTGAGTCGTGGAAAGATCTCTATGACCCAAGACAGATCTGATTGTCTCCAAGTCTACACCATTCATTACCAGAAATGTTCCACATAAATGTCTAAGGTCATGAATCCTCAGCTTCCCGGCTCCGGGCAAATTGTCCAATCCCGCTCGTTTAACGGCACGATTAAAGCTCATGTGCATGTCACGAGGTTCACCGCTATTGAATCTGGCCGGAAAAACCAATCCGACTGGCTGGCCGTTTAGATCTATGACCTTGTTAGAATTTTGTTTTTCTGAAAGATCTATAAGAGTTTGTTTAGCTGCCGGAGTCAATGGAATCGTCCTGGATCGATGCCCCTTGGTTTCAGCCCCAATCAAAGAAATGAATCCTTCCCTCAGATTAACCTGGGACCACCGCAAACCCCTTAATTCCATAGACCTGCAACCGGTATGTAGGGCCAACAAGACAAAAGGGTAAAGCAATTCTGTGCGACTTTTCTTGCATTCGTCCAGGAGAACCGCAATTTGTTCTTCCGATAGGATTGGACATCTTCCTTCCGGAAGCTTTGGTCTTTGGATCTTTTGCACAGGATTCTCTATTCCACCCACTGCCCATTCCCGGACGGCAGTGTTGAAGACACTTGACAGTAAGGCTAACTCTATTCTCACAGAATCAGGAGAAACGTCCTGAAGCCGCTTATCTCTGTAATGGGCCACACGGCTAGGTGTGATCTGGGGCAAGCTATATTTACCCATTTTCTCTTTAAGATGTCTGGCCGACAGTTCTTCTCTCTTCTGCGTCCCGGGACGCTTCCGAATTGAAACGGTTTCCAAGTAACGACTGAGAGCGTCAGAAAGGATGATTCCGCTAGCTTCCCTTGTGTCCTTCCATAGCCCTGTTTCCATCTGATGTTCGGTCATCTTGGCCCAACTCTGGGCGTCTGACCTTCTATCAAAAGTTTTAATTTTTGAAGGATATCCCTTTTTGCGAATCTGAACTTGCCAGACAGTCTTTCCGTTAGGCCCAGGGCGTTTTAGAATTGTTGCCATGAGAGGGCTCCTTACATTCAAGTTCAGTATTTTGTGCTGCAACAGCGCTGCACTGAGATGCAGCAGGAACACGTTTTATTGAGTATAAAATAGCCAGATTTACCAGTAATGTCAATATGTAAACAGCATTGATAGGATTTATTGAGAAAATGAGGCTTTATAGGAGGTTTATATAATTAATATAAGTTGTTATGTGTTTACATCTACGAATTCCTAATCCGCAGGTCGCAGGTTCGATTCCTGCCGGGGGTACCAGATAAGTTA
>CALDNG010000387.1 GCA_937915285.1 uncultured Desulfomonile sp.
CTCGTGACTGAAGTTCAGACGTGTGCTCTTCCGATCTATTCGCACCTGGAGGCCGCAACTGAAATCACCTTGCCACATTTTGGGCATGTCGCTTTATTCATGGAGGTCCCCCATTTCCGCCAAACATCCGTGTTGATCAATCGCAAATGCCTTAAACGGCTCTCATCACAAACTGGGCCCGCACTGTCATAGGCGAAGACCAGGTGATCGCACCATCAACCGAATCACTCGACCACATTATAAACTATACCCCGGCAAGCGCAAACATGCCGGATAAATCTTCCAAATATCCAAAGTCGTCTATTGCGGGCGCCGAACCACCAAAATCAGCTACCGGGTTCTTCACAGGCCCGAATATCTAAATCAACAATTACGGGCCAAGGTTCTTGTTGCCAACTCAATAAATGATCGACGTTCAGTGCAGCTCTTGACAATTAGATACACATGTATCATTATTGTTCTAGCTGTTATGGTTGGGCTCCAGGATCGCTGGATTTGAAGATCAACAGTGGTTGCCACTTATTCATCAGTCACCGCCTAAGCCCTGATATTTAAGGATGAGGCTAAGGAGAAGGCTTAAGAGCCTTGGAGCAGTGGCGATCAAGAATTCTGTATATGTTGTTCCACGAAACGAGGTAGCGGCAATCAGGAACGGTGAGACCCGGATCGAGATAAGCTAAGCGCTTTTTTAACCATCTGAACGAGAGTTTTGGGAGAGCCCAAACATTAGGACTGGAGGACAATTCGATGTGTGAAATGAAGAATAACGTGTCAGATCGCGGGCCTGGCTGTAAAGACAAGCACCGATCGGATGAGTGGCTTGACAAAGATCTTGGGCTACTCAGACGGGCCGGGGTAGCGCCAGATGACGTTTCCCACTGTGAGCGAGTACGCCTGATGGCCCTGAATATAGCCGGAAGAATCGATGTACCTCTAAACCTCGAGTTGGTGGCAAGAGGTGGGCTTCTACACGATTTGGGAAAGGCAAAGGGCCGCGCAGACGATCATGGATATCTGGGCGCTCAATTAGGTCGGAATTTCGGGCTTCCTGAGGAAATCCTGAGGATCATGGAAACACACGTGAAGGCCGGCCTTTCTGAGGAAGAGGCCCTAGAAGCAGGTATTCCGGTCAAAGATTATACTCCGAGGACGCTAGAGGAGAAGATAGTGGTTTACGCAGACAAGCTGGTGGACATCTTGTCTTCGACCGAAAAGGTCGTTTCTTCAGAAATTGAAGCGGAACGCCTTTTCGAAGAAATTCTGAGAACGAATCCCAGACTTTCAAAGAGCGCCAAGGCCGCCGAGAGGCAAATCAGAAACCATCTTGAGATACAGTCGTTAATGAGGCAAAACAGCTAAAGGAGTTCCTCTATGCAAGCCACTAATGACACAAGTCAGGGCATGTTCAGCGCATTTACGGGTCTTTGCACGGTCGGTTTTTTGGCAAGGGCCTCGTACGGTCTTGCAAGAACTCCGGTGTTGGCCCTATTTGCAGCCTCCTTCGGTGTCGGACCGGAAGCAATCGGATTCGCAGTCGCTATTTCTACCGTGACCGGCATTTTTTTCAAGATGCCGGCAGGTGTCTTGTCCGATGTGATAGGACGCACCCGAACCCTGTTCATAGGACTGGGTGTGTTTGCCATAGTTCCTTTTGCCTATCTGTTCGTGAATTCGTTTGAGGCCCTGGTCATTGTGAGATTCCTTCACGGCTTTGCAACGGCAGTCTATGGTCCGGTAGTCATGGCTGTGGTAATTGGGGTAGCTGGAAGCAGAAAAGCCGAGATGCTGTCATGGTTTTCGTCGGTGACTATAATAGGAAACCTCATTGGAGCGCCATTGGGAGGCTTTTTGCTCACCTGGCTTTCCGCTGACAACTCACCGTCTCTGTTCGATTTTCACATAGTTTACGGCGTGGTTGCGGCTTTGGGTATGTCGTCGCTGATGATAGCTCTCTGGGTGATGCGTGGAAAGTGGGATGAACCAAGATCAGGTAATGGCAGGACCGTTAGGTCCGTGATGGAACAGTTCAGGAATGGTGTAAAGGAGATATTGTTTGACCGAAGGGTGCTCCTCACCAGTAACATGGAAGGGGTTCAAAACCTGTCGGTAGGGGCTCTTGAGGCGTTCCTGCCGATTTATTCAGTCTTTGTCTGCGGCTTTAGCGCCTTCGAGGCAGGGTTGCTTTGGGGAGTTCAAATTGCTGTAACGGTTGTCTCCAAGCCTGTCATGGGCCGAATTTCGGACAAATACGGACGGTCAAAGCTGCTTTTCTGGGGTATGTTCGTCTGCGCTATACCATTCGCTCTCATCCCATGGTTCAGGGATTTGAACATATTGCTGTTACTGTCGGCCTTTTTCGGTTTGGGCGAGGCTGTGGTGACATCCTCGGCAGCCGCCTTGGTCTCTGACTTCTGCCGCGAGGACAACCTCGGTTCAGCGATGGGAACCTTTGGAACAATCTTTGATGTGGGCCACGCTTCGGGTCCTCTGCTAGCCGGTTTTCTCATTGGTGTGATCGGAACCGGAACCGACTACCGCATTCCCTTTGCTATTGTGGCCTCACTCTTGGTAGTGGCCGCTTTTGCCTTCAGATCAGGGGTAAGATCCTGCTAGGACGAGGTATTCTGAATAAGGCTTGACGAACCCGCCCATTGCGGATTGGTTTGGCAAATGGTCGCACGGGCAAGAAACGGGCCCGTTTTATCCTTTCATGATGGGCCTTACCTAAAGGGCCTCCAGAGAGATTTCAGATTCATTTGTCAACTTTTTGAAAATCGAAGGCTCGTCGATAACTCTCCCGATGATGTTCACTGCAGATGCCGGGATTATTTTGCCCTTGCTACTCATCGGGGTCATTCCGAAAAAGATGCAGAATGCAGACCCTGGAGGCCAGAAACCCAGATCTCCCAGTTCTACGATCTCCTTGGCAGTGTTGTCCAATGAGGCCTTTACAGGAATTGAGAAGTAGATTTCGTCACCCCAGGTGTTGAAGGACGCTTTCAATGGCAGGGCGTCCATGATCATTTTCGCTGTAGGGCTCTCATTGAGTTCCGCAAGCACGGAAGTTCCTGCAATTATTATCTTGATCTTCATGACTGCGCCTCCCTTCCTTTGGAGTCATGCCTTAGCTCCACCAACTGCCTGATGTCAGCGCCTGGCCCTATGCGAATGGCGGCATCCGTCACGTTGAATTGTTCGGATGCCGCCAAAGGCCAAGTGGGCGTCAGACGTCCCTGTAGTCCAAACCGAGTGCCTTACGTTTAGCTTCGATGGCTCGCATTATAACCACAGAAGCTTTCTCAGGATCCGGTTCAACCGCAAAGGCGGCCCCCACCACATCATTCAATCCTTCTGTGAGTAGTTTAATCACATTCATGCTTCCAGTGACAGGAGGCATTGGCCCGAGGTGAGTGAAGACGCCTGATGCCACAAAATAGCAACCAATGGTCAAAGCCTTCTCTGAATACCACTCAGGCGCTGAGCCCGCTACCGGCAGGTCGCTGATGTCACAGCCCAGGGCATTGGCCAGGGCCGCGACAAGAACCAAAATCCGGACGTTATCCACGCAGCTACCGACATGAAGCACTGGTGGGATTCCAATGGCTCCACAGATTTCCTTGAGTCCGGGACCGCAAAGATCAAGAGCTGACATGGTTTTATAGCCTGCCTTGGCGTGAGCCACCGAAACACAGCCGGTATCCAGGACTATGAAATCATTGGCGATCAGGCGCCTGGTCAATTCTACATGTGCAAAGTCCTGTTTTATTCTGGGATTGTTGCAGCCAACAATTCCTACAGCCCCGCGTATTTTTCCATCCTTGATTGCCTGTATCAAGGGGTCCGTAGTTCCGCCCAGAGCGCTGACTACAGCCTCCACTGAGATTCCACCAATGGCCTCTTGTGGCTTGACAGGTATGAGAACCTTCTCTGGATCCCGTCTGGCAAAGTTTTCAACCGCCATCCTGACTAGTTCATGAGATATATTTTGGGCTTTCTCCGGAGAGAACTCGTGATGTTCCATGCCGGGGAACCTGGCCTTGTCGGATGTGGATATCATTTTGGTATGGTAACAGGCTGCGACATCGCTCACCGCCGGCATGATGCACTGATAATCGACTATCATCATCTCAACCGCTCCCGTTACCAGGACCAACTCGGTCATCAGATGATTCCCGGCCATCGGTATGCCGTGTCTCATCATCAGTTCATTACCAGTGCAGCATACGCCGACGAGATTTATACCTTTAGCTCCTTTTTCCATTGCCAGATTGATGAGTTCCGGGGCCTGGGTTGCGGACACTACAGTCTCGGATACTACGGGGTTGTGGCCATGTACGACTATGTTGACGTGGTCTTCCTTCAGGACTCCCATGTTGACCGTGCTCTTGACTGGAGTAGGGACGCCGAAAAGTATGTCAGAAACCTCGGTGGCGATCATGGAGCCGCCCCAGCCGTCTGAAAGGGCGTTCCTAAGCCCGTGGAGCAGAATGTTCACCCAATCGTTATCCACGCCCATGTGGGTGCGATGCATCATTTCCGATGTTTCCCTGTCAATTCCCCTGGGAATGATTCCTGCCTTTTCCCAGAGGGCCCTGCGTTTTTCCGGGGCTCGGGACAATAGGGTAATTGCCTTCTTTCGGGTCCCGTAATCTTCCTGCATGGCATAGGCAA
>CALDNG010000388.1 GCA_937915285.1 uncultured Desulfomonile sp.
CCACCGAGATCTACACTCTTTCCCTACACGACGCTCTTCCGATCTCTTCATTTCGGGACTGACAGTGCAAAAAAACCACCACATTCAAAAAGATGGGTGTTTAACACCCATCTTTCCTGCCTATGACATTTCAATTTCTTTCGATCCAGCACACTCTTAACGCCTTTTTTAGCCATGATTGGACGGAGCCAAACATAGCTTTCCGGGACTCTTGATCAGGCGCCATTTTTGCTTGGGAAATGATCACTGAAGTCCTTCACCGAGGGTGGACTTTAGCTCCTTGCTGGAAAGGGCGTCTCAATTTAGTGGGCCGCCCATCCGAGAATCTGTTTCAAAACGGTCCATCCGGACTTTCGGCTGTGGCCTTCATAAATAACGTGTCAAAAACACATCCTCCTTGATCCTCTCTACGCGCTGGAAGCCTGGCGCATACCTTCTGTCGTTTTCAGCAGGTGGGTCAGGCTTCAATTTTTTTCATTCCAAAAGCTTCTGGGGATAGAATCGGCGAGCGTCGCCAGGAAAGAAAGCGCGATCAGGTCAGAATCCTTGACCTCGGCCTGATGAAAATGGTCTCATGTTGAGTGTCCCATCAAATTTTTGAAGAATCTCACAGCAGCCTTTTTCTTCGAGACCGGGAGGCTTACAAAAAATGAGTTCAGTTGCTTGGAATCAAACCTGATGGAGTTTTCCCCTGTCGATCCTTCGACAACTTCAGGAGTAAGGCCACCAGAAGCTGAAAGTAGAAACGGACCTATTTCGGTTGCAGAAACCGACCTGGATTCCTTTTTAACGAAATCCGGATTTATAGCCCACGCCTCTTCAAAGAGATCATGGAACATAGGTGAATTCATACAGGAATTAAACAACGCCTTTTTGAGCCGGAGTCCGGCGTCCTTGAATTCGGACATTATCTTGCTTTTGTCCAGATCAACCGGTGGATTGCAGAATCGGAGCAAACCTTCAATCCTGTCGTGATGGAGTGTAGCCAGTATCTCCAGATCTTCCAGTCTGAATTCGAGTTTTGACAAACACTCCCTTATCTGTGGCATCAGAATGTTCATGGCCTCAGTGCTCAGACTCTCTATGAAATCAATCAGTTCTTCAGTTGAAAAAGAACTCACATCAACATGGGCAGCGAAAAACTCCTGATAATCCCTAGCGTCATGGAACAGGCGAATCAATTGATCCGATCTCAGGTGGCCCCACGGCAATTTGCTGATTAGTTTCGTCGCCTCGACCTGAGGGAGTCGCATCAGTCGGTCAAGGATTGATTCGAACTCAAATTCATCCAGAGCCTTTTCAAAAGACAGGATCCTCTCAACATGTCCCTGGTTGTCCGATACAACAACCATTCTTACCCATCTCTTATAAAAAATCACATCATCACTGGAATTAACTGTATCCCACTCTCTGATTATCGTTTCGACAAATCTCTGAATCGAACGAATGACCTCTTTTGCCAGAAATGATGCGTTCCTCTCGGAAAGGCCCTGGCCCAATTCGTGAATGACGTCTATGACCGAAGTCTCTAGTTCCTCTGGAAATACCTCCATGTCGGAATCCCAATCCAGCGAGACCAGGAAGGATTTTATCTCTTCGATCGTTACACTGGTTGGGCTGGCCGCCCTGCAGAAATCAGAAACAACCAGGGTATTGAGCAATGCTTCACGGATAGAGTCAACCTCAGATATGTTTTCCGCGCTAACCGAAGGGTTTTTGTTAAGCATTGAAAAAGGTAATATTTCTTTGAGAGTAAGAATGAACTCGTATCTCTCGGTTTCATTTTCATAGTATTCGAGGATACCCAGGTTAGTGAAAAGTTCATCCGAGAGCGTTGTGGACTTTATGGTGTAAAGTTCTCTTTCGGTAAAGATGCTCATTTTGGAGAGCATGTGGCAGGTTAGGTCACTTAGGCAATCGTACTCCTGTGAACTGACCATGATCTGGATGTTGTGGTTGATGAGGAGTTTCTTCCATCTCAAACGCAAATTTTCTATTCTGGTATGGGCCAATCGGAATAATTCCACTGGAGACGTCTCCATCAAGAGCCTCACACCATCGTCGACCAAACCTTTGGATTTTATTTCGAGACCTATGCCTATGAGTTTAAGTATGGCCCCTTGGACTTTGGACAACTCCTCTTCAGAACGGAAATCTATTTCCTTCTGTAAAACGTACTTGTTTGCCATGGCTATAGAGATCCTGACAATCTCATCGCCCCTATCACGGGTCAGTATGCCATCCTCGGTCCCCCTTCGAACGACCTTGGACAGGAAAGACTGTTCATCGTGAACAACTAATCCAAAGGAATCCATGTTATTTTCTTATCGCACTCTCTCTATGTACTTTCCTGTTCTGGTATCAATCTTGAGCACGTCGCCTTCGTTGACAAACAGGGGAACAAGAACATTCATTCCTGTGGACAGGGTGGCAGGCTTTGTGGCGCCCGCAGCAGTGTCACCCTTTACGCCCGGCTCAGTGAAGGTCACCTCGAGTTCCACGAATATCGGAACCTCTACACCAATTGATTTGCCATTGTGAAACAAAACCGTGACTGAGACATTTTCCTGGAGGTAGTTGCGCGCCTCCCCGAGTTGTTCAGATGTCAGGAAAAGTTGTTCATAGGTATCCACATCCATGAAATGGAATTCACCTTCTCTCTCGTATAGGAATTGCATCT
>CALDNG010000389.1 GCA_937915285.1 uncultured Desulfomonile sp.
GGATGAAACCAGATCCAATAACTTTTTCTCGTCTATGGAACAGTTGGTTATGAAGTGTATATTCTCTCCACTGAAATTGGAGCAAATTTCCGGATCGATCATGGAACTGAAGGCCGCATTGTGCCATGATATGCTGAAGCCTACAACTGACACAACTCCCATGGGCATGGAATCTGCCAAAGTTCTTAACAAATTCAATTCTTCAGTGGGCTCCTGTCTAATTACCCCATATTTCCTGATTCTCATGGGCATCCCCCTCTAACAAAACAGCCCTCAGCAAAAATTAATTCCTGAATTATGCAAACAATTCATTTGCAGTGATTGTATAACCAAACTGCAATTTAATAAAGACTAAAAAATTTTCCTCATCTGTAGAGTGTGACTAATTATCCCGGAAGCTCAATCCAGATTCAATCTTGACAAGGCCTTTTTCCCAATGTCCCTACGGAAGTGAGCGCCTTCCCATCTGATAAGTTCAACAGCCTCATAAGCTTTTTCTATGGCTGATTTTATTCCGATGGAACGAGCTGTAACCCCCAGCACTCGCCCACCCGCTGTGACCAGGCGTCCGTCCTTTTGACCGGCTCCTGCGACAAATACTTTGACGTCACTTATCCTGTTCGCATCGTCGATACCCGAAATCTCAAAACCTTTTTGGTAAGATCCAGGATATCCTTTGGAAGCCATTACGACGCAGACCGAGTTTTCATCCATCCAGTCGATTGTCATACCTGCGATGTCTCCCTCGGCAGCCGACATCATGAGTGGAAAAGGATCGGATTTCATTCTGAACAATAGCGGTTGAGCTTCCGGATCGCCAAGTCTCACGTTGAATTCCAGGACCTTCACCTCGTCATCTTGAATCATTAGCCCGGCATACAAAAATCCGACAAACGGTGAACCTTCGGATTCCAATCCCTGAACCGTCGGGATCATAATGTCTTTCATAATTCTGTCGTGAAGATTAGACGTTATTACCGGAGCTGGAGAGTAAGCTCCCATTCCGCCAGTGTTAGGCCCCTTGTCTTGATCGAAAACAGCCTTGTGATCCTGGGATCCTGCAAGTGGAATGACGTTTTTTCCATCCGAAAAGGCGATGAAAGAAGCCTCCTCGCCCTTGAGGCATTCTTCGATGATGACGCGATTGCCGGCGTCTCCGAAAACCCGCTGGTTCATGATGGAATCCAGGGAATTCAAGGCTTCTTCGTGATTGTCGCAAACAAACACACCTTTGCCCGCTGCAAGCCCGTCAGCCTTTACAACGGTCGGGAAACCGTATAGGGAGATTTGTTTTTTTGCGTTTTCGAAATCATCAAAGACCTGAAATGCTGCCGAAGGAATACCGTATTTTTGCATCAGGAACTTGGAAAATACCTTGCTTCCCTCAAGCATGGCGGCTTTTGAAGACGGGCCAAAAACTTTAAGTCCCTTTTTCCTGAATGTATCGGTAAGACCTGAGCACAGAGGGGCCTCAGGTCCAACAACCGTCAAGTCTACCTTTTCTTTTAGAGCCAGGTTAAGTAGTCCGGGGATATCGTCCGAGGAGATGTTTACGCATTGGCATTTTGGTTCGGCGGCTATCCCAACATTCCCAGGAGTAGCCAAAATTCGGTCAACATGATCTGATTGTGAAAGTTTCCATGCAATGGCATGCTCTCTGCCACCGGACCCCACTAAAAGGACCTTCATTGCGCCTCGCTCCTGTCTTTCATTTTTTCCAGAGGCCGCGTTTTGATGTCTCAGCCTCCTGTTCCAATTCCATATACGGCCGGACATCAAAATCTTTTTCGTCTCTGTCAATGGTAGCCAGTCCCCAGCGTATCATCCGGGCATTTAAATCTTCTCCGGATATGAAAACAAATCCCTTTTTCGGCTTGCCAGATTCCTGACCAAGTACTTTAACCCTAACCCATTGCTCATTTAGCGTTTTGTTTAGAAATTCTTTTGCCGATTCTTGCTGAGATTGAGGCACCTTGAGACCGGCTAGGGATACTTCCATTACCTGACCGGATCCGCGGACCCTGACAGTAGAGGCGTCTATGATTCCAGTAACTCTCCAGAGCGGTTCATTTCCCTCAGTTGGCGGTCGGCTGGCATAATACAGGTATCCTACTATCAAAAGAATCAGGACAACCAAACCAGCCCACATCTTCCACTCATTTTGGAGACGAAGTTTGGCCATTATAAACCTTTCACTGAATAAAAATCAGATTATCCTATACTTTCCAAATCGGAGTTTGAGACAAAGCGCCAAAGCGCGTTGTAAAAGATTACAAAAGTTTTTCAATCTCCGAGTTGAAAACTTCTTCAGCCTTGGTGAGATCCGGGCCCATATATTTGTTTAACAGGCGCCCATCGTCAGGCGAGCGAACTATGACCGTGTAGTCCTCGGAAGCAAGTTTCACCAGCCGAACAAAGGACCCACCCACACCTTCTTTTTGTTTTTCGATTTCAAACATGGAACAATTATACCACACGCAATAAAAAATTTGTTAATACACTCTGACAGTATGAATGATGATTCAGACAATTCACTTTTTACAGAAACACTGTTTTAAAAAAATCTTCATTTGGATATAATTAAACGATTCTGGGAAAAAATTTAAAGAGAAATCATTAATGCAGAACGAACTGATAATAGAAACTATTAATTTGGTTAAAGATTATTTTGATGGAGATAGGGTCATACATGCGCTGCGAGATGCGAACATCAAGATCTACCGTGGAGAGATGGTTGCCATAATGGGTCCATCAGGATCGGGTAAGTCTACGCTACTCTATGTGCTCGGACTGCTACATCCACCTACAGCCGGCCAATATCTTTTTAAGGGACAGGACATCCTGGAATATTCCAAGGAGGAGCAGGCTCTTTTTAGGAACCGGGAACTGGGTTTTGTTTTTCAGAGTTGCGACTTGCTGGCTAACTCGACGGTGTTTGAAAATCTTGAATTACCGCTGATTTATGCTGAAACTGACAGGCAGTCGAGGCGGGCCAAAATCTTGAGGGCGCTAGACAGGGTGGGGCTGTCACACAGGGTAGATCACTGGTCAAACCGTTTGTCCGGCGGAGAGAGGCAGCGAGCCGCGATAGCCAGGGCCCTCGTGAACAATCCATCATTAATCCTCGGCGATGAACCAACAGGGCAGTTAGATCAAAAGAACACCGAAATAGTCATAGAACAACTGCGCGACATCGCCAGGCAGGGCTTCACAGTTGTTCTGGTGACCCATGAGGATGAAATAGGCGCAGCCTGCGACAGAATTATTAGGATAAGGGATGGCGCTGTAGTTTCAGACGGACTTGAAAATTATATCATTCCGCAGGTTGTAAAAAGATCCCCAAAAGACATGATCTCAGTCTCTGAGATCTAAATGGTTGCTTAGAAACTGGCCCCCGGGAATTTTTGTCTTTTGTTAAGCGTGAAAGAGGTTCTTTTTGTCGAGTCGTTTCTAATGCGAACAACCGCATGAGCCGGACGACTCCGAACTTATCGGATGAGTCAGCCTCAGTTGTCCGTCAGAGTGTTCGATCAAACCGGCCTGTTCTATAGTCTCAAGTATTTTCTTGCATTCCTCGAGACTCAACCCCAAATAAATAGGTAGTAATTTCTGATATTCGTCGAGTCGTTTGCTTAGAGACAGTGAATACAGGGTCATCACGACCTGTTTGTGGATTAATTCCATGAATGGTTTGTTCATTAGTTCCTGAATATGGTCATCGTAGACAAGAACATTACCGACGCTGGCTGTGCACATGCTCTCCTCCTAGGCCTTATAAACTAACAATATATCAAAAAAGATGATCATCAAGTCTTCATCTCAGATTTTTGAATCATTGCGCACAAATTTCTTGAAATCAAGGTAACTCTCCGGAGTGCCGATGTCGAAAAATGTTCCCTTCTGTTTGAGACCATGCATGCGGCCAGATGACATGAGGGTCGGGAAAATCTCTCTTTCCATGGAAAAGGCTCTTCCGGAAGGTAATCTGGAAATGAGACCGTATGAAATCATGGAAAAGCCTGCGTTTATGATGCCAGGTCCGCTCGTTTCCGTTGATTTTTCCTTAAAACTGCGAATCAGACCGTCCTCGTCAAGTAAAACCGATCCATAACGGCTCACATCAGGAACTTCGCACAATGAAAGGGTGACTTCTGAGTCTTTTTTCATGTGAAACTGGTAAAGGCTCGCTATGTCCGCTTCAAAATAAGTGTCACCATTAACCAGAAGCGTAGGATCAGTCGCAAATTCCTGGGCATGCTTGACCGCTCCTCCTGTTCCTAAAGGCTCCTGTTCCCTGGATATCTGGATGGTAATATCGCTGGTTCGGTATCCGGAAGCGAATTTTTCGATGTGTTCGGACATGAATCCTGTCAGCAGCACTATCCGGCTTATGCTTTGCCGTGACAGGAAATTGACAAGTATTTCCAGGAAAGGTCTGTCATCGACCATGGCCATTGGTTTTGGTCTATCAGACACAACTGATTTGAGTCTGGAGCCTACTCCTCCGGCTAACACAAATGCGCAGATTGGCAATTCCTGAGTGAGACTGGTGTTCATTTGGCCGTCACGGATTTTGGACCTTCCTGAGGTATTGAGAGCACAGGCAACCAGGGCTTCGTTCTAGGGAGACAACCATATAATGATTCCGCCATACATCTATTGTCAGTAGTCCTGGAATCAGCTTATCCAGGTCTCCTACCAGCAATTTCATTACCTCGGTGACCTGAACTGAGGCAACCAAGGTAGCCAGGGAAGACAAGACCCCCACCGTAGAGGCCCTCTGATGCCCGCGAACGTCCTCGGGAACAGGCCACACGCATCTCAGACAGGGGGTAACCCCTGGGACAATGGTCATGACATTGCCTGCTGTTTCCACGGCGCCACCGAAAACATAGGGGATTCCATTCCTCAAGGCGGCATCGTTGACCAGATAACGAGTTTCGGAGTTATCGACCGCGTCTACCACAACATCAACAGAGTTTACTATTGAATCAACATTTTCCGCTGTTATTTCGGCATGCACCGCATCGATCTCCAGCGATGGCGCGCTTTTCACAAGGTGCCGCCGTGCTGCTTGGACCTTGGTAATGTCGCCGCAACAGTCATCATCATCATAGAGTATCTGACGATGCAGATTGTGAATCTCTGGCAGATCCTTGTCCACAATTCTCAGAAAACCCACTCCTGCCCTGGCCAGAAGCACTGAAATCAGAGACCCAAGAGCGCCTTGGCCAGTGACCAGAACCCTTGCAGCCTCTATTTTGGTCTGACCTTCCTGTCCAATCACATTCAGAAGTATGTGTCTGCTATATCTTGAATTAACGGTGTCCATGCCAGAATTTGTTGAGACCCGGATAGCCCGAGTCAGAAAGGTCACTGATTATTTCTTTTTTTAGGCGGTTTGGTAAGGTCATCCCACACAATTCCCAACCGCTCCACGAAATAGGGCCCGATTCTACTGAAGAGGCTCGGCCAATGACCAAGAGGCCTGTCAACGCACTCGAAGATTTCTTCCACATAGAAAGGCAACCTTACAAGTTCATCCTTGGGAATGAATGAAACCGCCCCGAGCCTGACTGACCGGTTCAAACTGTCTATGCTGATGGCATGTGCGGTCAGCATTGCCGCCGGTAAATTTTTCCTGCGGCATTCCCCGAGGAGATCGAATCCACAAACTCCCATAATGTCAAGGATCACCAGATCAAATTTTTCTTTTTGTAAACAACTGAGGGCAGCGTCAAAATTTCCTGCTGTGACAACGTGACACTCAGGTAACAGTTCCCTTATCACATCAAGTATATCCGGCTCATCATCGACCGCGAGTATTTTTTTCCCTTTCATGACGTCAGAGGTGGACATGGAAATTCTCCTGATTCTTTCCAGTTCATGAAGGCGAACATGGCGTTGGCTTGTTCGGGACCCGGAGACTATTGCCATATGTTTAACTACATTTTAAAAAACAACGAAAGTAGTTTTTGAATTTGAATTATGCTATAAACTCTGACCATTCAAAAAAGCGCTGGTGAGGATGCCATACAGATCAATTAACAATTTAATAATATTGGTTGTTTTTCTGGTCTCTGTTTCTTTTTGTGACAGGTGTTTTTGTCAGGAATTCCCATACGTGGTGCCTGAAGCCCCCGAATTCGATTCCAGCGGCTCTGTAACTACCCCGCAATCTTCCGGTAGTCAGAGTGACCAAAAGAAACCTTTCCGAAGCGCTCCCGGAGTTTTCAAACCTCAAGTTGAAATTGGTTCGATTAGCCCGTCGCAGGTTCCTACAGCCCCGATTTCGGGCAATGATTACAATGCTCCTGTCCGACCGGGTCCCGTTAGAACGCCTGTTGTGGAGGCTCAACCGGCCCCACCGGCTCCAACAACCGTGGGTCCGTCTAGGGCTCCAGTCGCTTCAGTGCCTCCCCGAGGGCAGGGAGCGGGTATGCCTCCAAAAAACGATTGTTCCCAATTCCCCATGCTGATTGCTCAATCAAAGTCAGAAACTGAAATGCAAATGACAGCCAGACATTATCTTACTTGTCTGATGCAAGGCGGGTGGTCCATGGAACAGGCCCGCGAGCAAGTTATCAGGACAATTGAAACTGCTTTCAGAGCTGGAAGATAAACCTCTCCACTGGATCATCACACCATTCTTGTTCATGTAGAAAGAATCAATATCAACAGCTTCAATCAATAGTCAGGACGCGCCGCAGCATCGTTTGTATTTTTTGCCAGAACCACATGGACATAGGGCGTTCAAAGGGGGACCAACTGGCTCAACCTGTTTGACTCTTGGTTTAATGTTTTTTGAAAACCGAAAGTTCTGATACAGGACATAAACTGTGGCTCCAACCATAACTGTCCAGACAATGATTAGCCCAATACTTTCTGTGGTGTTGAATCTGTCTGAAGCCAGAAACCAAATGAGAGCCAGTGTCCAAAGTACAATCCAGAACATGCCGTAATAGGGGCTTTTAATTTTTTTCATTCAATCTTTCGCCAGGTTATTTTGCAGGATGCCTTGCAGGAGCAATCCAGTATTCAGGCTCAATAGTCTGACACAAAATCTGCTTTGGTTCAAAGTATATATGTTCGCTAAAAGCATGGTCAATATGCTATTAATACAAATTCAGATTCGAGCTTGGCTTCAACTCAATTATCAATAATAGAAGGTGAACGGTGAATTTCCTATTCATAAATGTGAATCACGATGTCGGCTGGGAATCATCTGAAAGCATACCGATTTCTTTAGGATATATTTTGGCCGTATTGAAGGGCGAAGGTCATGGCGGCGCCATTCTTGACGATTTACGGGACAGACCTTTAACCTTCAAGGCGCTGGATCAAACCATATTGCGACTGAATCCGGCAATGATAGGTTTCACTGCTTACCAAAGCACTATGGATCGAATCAGGTTCCTTGCAAGATACATTAAATCCAGGCACCGAAAAATACTGATTGCCCTTGGTGGACCACAGGTCCCATCCATGCCGTCTGAGGCCCTGGAGGATCTTGACGATGTCGATTTGCTTGTGCGTGGAGAAGGTGAAGTTGTTGTTTCAGGAATTGCGCGTGCGCTATCATCAGGGAAGTCTCTAGATGATGTCCCGGGGATAACCTATCGGAATGGGCCACGTATTGTAGATCAAACGGCAAAGGTAGAGGCGCCAGAGAATCTGGACGTCTACCCATCACCATATCTCAACAGCATAATCAATCTTGAAGGAAAAGACACTGCCATCCTGCTGTCCTCACGCGGCTGCAAGAGCCACTGCCTGTTCTGCATAACACCTTCGCTTTGCAGGGGACATATCAGATATCACTCGATCGGCAGAGTCATGGATGAGATGGAGCGACTGTCAGGCCGGGGAATAGAGCGTTTCTGGTTTGCGGATCCGAATTTTACGGAGAATCGTGATCGAACCATGGAGTTTGTGGAGAAGAAGACATCACTTGGTATCGAAACTCCATTTTGGTTCCAGACCCGAAGTGATCTGATAGACCCTCCACTGATGGATGCGCTTAAAGGAGCGGGAGCGGATACAATGGCTTTTGGGTTGGAGTCGGCCAGTCCTGTGGTGCTCAAAAACATCAACAAACGGCTCGATCTTCATCAACTACGTGAAAACATAGAATATGCTCAGTCGATAGGTCTCAATACCGAGCTTTTCACGATCTACGGTCTTCCTGGAGAAACAGTGGACGACGCAAGGATCACAATAGATTTTGTAAAATCTCTAGGGATACCCGTAGAATCCAATTCGGGTTCCCAGCAGATGCAGCTCTACTTTGGATCCGCTTATGAACGCCATCCATCAAAATACTCGATCATGCCGGTCGAGAGGCGAAGGCCAAAATATATGTCAGTTGGTGACGGGTTTGAAACAGGCGCCATGACTTCCTTAGAAATCAGGAAAGTGCGCAACCTGTGGGCATTGGCCAATGAACAGCTTGAACGGGACGTGTATTACAAGCAGCGCATCTTTGAAATACTGGATTTCTTGCTGGAGAATCGTGAAGACTTGAAGGAAGAGGTTCAGTATTGGGCGTTTGGCGCACTAGCAAGCGCAGCCATAGAAGAGTTCGGATTGTTGACCAGTTTCCTGGAAGGCTATTCTGAATTGGCTTCATCCGACGACTCGAATGTGGAGGACATAATAGGGGCCCTTACTTTCTTCAGGGAGACTGACCAGTTGTCGGGGCCTAATGATCGCCTGATATTTGATTCCCGAAGCTACATGGACGGTGTGCCCTTCACAGGAATATCAGGCAAATATTGGGATGTGCTTTTGGGGCATGGGCTTTTACTTCCAGATTTTGAGAAGGGACTGACGGGGGTTAAAGCCGGCGCTGAGGTCAGTTTCTCCTTCACATTCCCAGCGGATTACCATCAGGTCGAGCTTGCAATGAAGACAGTCGAGGTTCACGCAAGGATTCACAAGGTTTTCAGACCGGTGAGCGTAACAAGTCTTCAGGAGGTGAAGAGCCTCAACATAAACAACCACTATACGTTCGATGACCTGGATGCGCTTCGTGATCAAAATGAAATATTATATTACCTTACCTTGAGGGACATCGAACCGCAGGAACTGTTAAAGACCCCAAGCCATTTCCTGACGCTTGCTCACAAATGGGCTAAACTGGGCAAACATGACCGAATAGAACAACTTGGCAAACTGGTGTCTGACAAGCCTCCTGCCTTGAGGGCGCTCGCCGATACACTGGCAGCCGCCGGCAAATACGAATTAGCCCTTGATCACTATGTTGATCAGTCAGGTAACCTGGTCTCCGGTGTTCTAAAAAGAGTCCGCCTGCTCCTAAAGTTGAACAGACCCAAACAGGCTACCAAGCTTCTGGAATCAATACCAGAATCTCCAGACCTGGAATTCCAGGAAACCATGCTCGAATGCCTGAAGGCCAATGACACTGACTCCAGCCGCATTCCGTCTCTGGAAAAACACGTTCTGGACCTCAAAATAAAAAACGCTCTCGAAAAAGAGTTGATATCAAAAAGAGGCGCTAACCTCTACAAACCATCTATTCACGGTTTTCCAAAGGATAGTGACGAGATTTAGAAAAAAAACTCATGCCATTTGTTCCAAGATCACAGGAGAATGAAAAAATGAGCAGTGAATCAGCAGATACAAGACTGGTTACATACCACCGGGAAGATCAAATAGGTTTCATAACTCTTAACAGACCAGACAAACGTAATGCCCTGAATCTTGAATTGTGGGATTCTATTCATCAGGCTTCTGTGGATGCCGGTAACGATTCGGAAGCAAGAGTGGTGATAGTGCGTGGAGCGGGGAAATCTTTTTGCGCCGGTCTTGATCTGAGCCCTGACAATGATCTTATCAAGACCATTACCGCCACACCCGGCGCAAAGCAAAAAATGGATTTCTTCAGGATGGTCAAAAGAATTCAGGCGGCTCACACGTGCCTCGAAAGGCTTCCTCAGCCGACCATTGCCCTTATACACGGCCACTGCCTTGGGGCAGGCCTGGAACTGGTAGTATGCTGCGACATCCGTCTGTGCTCGGCGGACGCGACTTTTGCATTACCGGAGGCCCGTCTGGCAATCATAACTGATGTAGGAGGTCTTCAAAGGCTGCCGAAGATTGTTGGCAGAGGGCATGCCAGAGAATTGGCCTTCCGCGGTAACCGGTTTAATGCCGAAAAGGCGGTCTCCATCAATCTCGTCAACTCGGTGTACCCAGACCTGGAAACTCTGAACAAAGAGGGAATAGCGATGGCTGCAGAAATTGCATCCAATCCACCTCTGGCGGTTCAAGGCGCTAAAGAAGTCTTCCAGTTCAGTGATTACGGTCCACTAAGTCAATCGCTGGACTACAATGCTGCAAGATCATCAATGATCATGCCTTCAGTCGATATTTTTGAAGCCATGGCGGCGCACATTCAAAAAAGGCAGGGTGTTTTTAAGGGAGCATGACAGCCAGTTCGCTGAATGCTTCTATTACACTTTTTGTTAACATAGGAGGCGGTTTTGCTGAAGAAACTTTTTGAACCAATAAAAATAGGGCCAATGGGAGTGCCCAACCGTGTTGTCATGACTGCAATGCATTTGAACTACTCCCCTAACGGAGAGGTTAGCGATCAGTTCATAAATTTTTATGAGGCGAGGGCAGCAGGGGGCGCCGGTCTGATAATCGTTGGAGGAGCGGAAATCAATGATCAGGCAGCCGGTATAGACCTTATGCTGGCTATAAAAGACGACAAGAACATACCCGGATTGAAGAAATTCACTGACACTATACACAAATATGAGACCAGGGTGGCTGTGCAGTTGTACATGGCAGGGGCCTACTCCTTCTGTAGCCTGAAAGGCCTGCCGATATTGGCGCCATCCGAATTCACCGCTTATTTTACAAGACAAAAAACCACGCCAATGACTCTGGATGATATCGAACGGGTGCAACAGGATTTTGTGGAGTCAACCCGCCGAGCCAGGGAGGCTGGTTTTGATGCGGTGGAAGTCATAGCGTCGGCCGGCTACCTCATCTGCCAGTTTCTCTCTCCAAAAACAAACAGGAGAGATGATCAATACGGCGGTTCGCTTGAAAATCGCATGCGCTTCGGGTTGGAGACAATATCGAAGGTCAGAAAAGCCGCTGGGCCGGACATGGCCGTGTTGGTGCGTGTGGCTGGAAATGACTTTGTTCCGGGAAGTCACACGAATCTCGAATCCAGGGTATTCGCGACAGAGGCCCAAAAGGCAGGCGCTGATTGTATAAATGTCACAGGCGGCTGGCATGAAAGCCGAGTTCCCCAGATTACGATGGATTTACCTCACGCCGGATATGTCTATCTTGCAAGGGGTATCAAGGAGAATGTCTCAGTGCCGGTTGTAGGATGCAATCGAATCAACGATCCATTCGTCGCTGAAGAGGTTCTCAAGGAAGGCGTGGCCGATCTTGTCGGCGTGGCCAGAGGTCTGATAGCTGATCCTGAATTCGTGAACAAGGCTAAATCAGGAAAAGCCGATGAAATACGCAGATGTGTGGCCTGTAACCAGAAATGCTTTGATCATGTTTTTGCATTGCAGCCTGTAGGTTGTCTTGTAAACCCGCAGGCCGGCAAGGAAGGCAAAACGGTTTTGAAGCCGGCCGAAAATATAAAGAGGATCCTGGTGGCTGGAGCCGGACCGGCCGGTTGCGAGTTCGCTCTCACTGCAGCCGAGAGGGGTCACAAGGTTGTTTTGTGTGATAGGGAAAATGAGATAGGCGGTCAAGTTCTATGGTCGGCAGACGCCACCAAAAAGACGGATTTTCACTTCATAATAGACTATTACAAAGCTACCCTGCCTCGCAGGGGTGTGGACATCCGGTTGAATACCGAAGTCACGCCTGAAATGGTCTTGAAAGAACAACCGGATATCGTTGTGGTAGCCACGGGCGCAGCGCCTTTCAAACCGCCAATTGAAGCGGTTGAAGCTCCATATGTCTATCAGAGCTGGGATGTCTTACGAAACAACGTTCAAACAGGAAGGGACGTGGTAATAGTAGGAGGAGGCTCAGTAGGACTTGAAACAGCTTTGTTTTTGGCTGAAAAAGGTACCATCTCCCCCGAACAGGTCTATTTCCTGACTATACACCAGGCTGAAACCCAGGAAACCTTGAGGGAACTTGCTCTCAAAGGAATCAAGAATGTTACCGTCATCGAAATGGCAAGGCGCATGGGACAAGACGTTGGCCCATCGACCCGCTGGGTTGTGATGAAAGAGCTTGATCTAAGAGGTGTCAAACTCGTGACCCAAGCCAAAATGAAGGAAATCTCCGAAAATAATGTTGTCTATACTGATTCGGAAGGAAATGACGTAGCAGTGAGGGCGGATTCGGTTGTCCTGGCCATGGGATCCAGGCCACTGAATTCACTTGCGAAAGAATTGGAGAGCAAAGGAGTGGAGGTCAAGGTAATCGGAGACGCCAACAAGTGTGGCAGAATCGGGAACGCAATAGATGACGGCTTTGCCTTGGGAGCGTCGGTTTAAGTCACATGACTTACTAGCTGATATGGGGCGCTAACCGGACCAACGTCTATTATTGGCATTGAGTAAAAATTTCATGAGGGCGTCCTGGGGTCACATCAAAGTGATTCCAGGCGTCCTAACATTTGTTTTAGTTCCTGGCCCCCTTCTTGAAATGTTCGAAACCGGAAAATTCAAGTCGGCCATGTTTGCAAGAATCTATGCACTTTCCGCAGTTTACACAAAGCAGATTTCCACACTCCCTAAAAGGCTCAAGGGCCATGGGGCATACACTCACGCAGGATTCTTCCCTGCAGCAGGGAACTGACGGATTTCGGGATTTGGAATCAACTCTCATTGTAAAACGGGTCCTGAAAAGCGATATCACCGATCCGGTGGGACAAAAAGCCCTACACCATATCTTTGGAAATATGACCAACTGAATTCCCAATAGAGTCAGGACAAAAACAAATTCTACTGAAACTGTCCGCTCTTTTACGATTATCATAGCCTCCGTGCTCATGATTGCGGGGGCATTTATGTAGTTTAAGACAGGTATTCCGATAGCGCCCGCAAGCGCCGTGCCAGCCAGAAGAAAAGAAAAACGAGAAATATTGGCCTTGAAAGCTCCTTTAAATCCATTGCATGACTGCGGTGTCTTTTTTAGCAGTCTTAATCCAACCTTACTTCTTAGCCAATCTATTCCTTCCGAAACAAAAAGATACGGACACAGCCAACCGCACCAGAATCTCCCGAGTAAGATTGCAAGGAATAGTGGAAATATCACGGAAGCCATCAGGGGAACCGACAATTCTCCCGCAGCAAAAATGGCCTGCAGGATTACCGAAGGATCCGCTACTCCCAATCCCCCAAAATTTATCGCATAAAACGTCCCTGTTATCACATATATCTCGTAGATGTTAAGGATCGGAACCACGAACATCAGGCAAAAAACAAGAAATTGAGTGGTTCTCCTATAAGGTAGGTACATCAATCCCAATCTCCCTTGATCTGGGGTTTTTCGTAAGGAAATTTAAATTCAGGCGGCTTGCCTGAGCTATCTATCCGGAATTTCTGTTCAAGCAGACTTTCGCCTCCCAGAGCTTTTTGGGAGTCAGCGGGTTCCTTTGTTTGACTCACATCGAAATGGGTCCTGGCCTTCCTGAAATAAAATCCCGCCTCATCAACACGCCCCATGCCGGTAGGAAAAACATTAATGGCCCGTCGAGGTCTGGTTGGACAGCGCTCGACGCAAATCCCACAACCAACGCATCCTTCAAGTATTACGGGATAGAGATTGTCTCTAAGCGTGATGGCCTTTTCCTGCAAAGGGCATACATTGTAGCAGGTGTTGCACAAAGCCCCAATTTTCTCCAGTGATTCATCCGGAATTACATCATGCTCCAAAAAGAGGTGGCTGTAGCATATTGACGGCTCAATCCTGGCTTTACCCATGGAAACCTTGGCAGGTACTTTCAGGTCCTTATCCAAAGCTCCAGTAGGACATAGTCTGCAGCACGCCATGCACAAATAGCAGGCCTTGGTTTCAGCAAAGACATAGGGTGTTCCTATGGTCGAACCAAGTCCAGCCCGCTTGATTGAATTATAGGGACAAACCTCCATGCAACGATTACAACGAATACATAGGGCCATAAATCTCTGTTCATCGACTGCGCCAGGGGGCCTCAAACGGTTCATGGCAAAATCGTGGAACAACTGATTCTGGCGGCTTGCCAAAATTCTCCTTAAAAAACTGAAAAAACCTTCTTCCAACATTCTACTCACTGGACATCAAGATTATATGCAAAGTTAAACGCACTGATTAACGGAGGCAGACCGGGAATCAGTCTGCGGACAGAACCTTCAACTGTTCTATCTCCTCCTCAAAATTGATATAGATGTGTCCAATATCTATTATTTCGGGGATTTCAGCCCGGAGATATCTGCAGAATTTATCGAGTTCATCCTGGTTTTCCGCTTCAAAGTTCACGATCAATTCCGAGCCGGATTCGGAGGCCACCTGAAATGTGATTTGGTTGAACTCTGATAGTCTGCGCGTGACAAGACCTGAGTCCTGGGGGTTTACAAATATGGCGCTTCCGGTGATGACCATGCACGGCCTTCCTGATAACATTAAGAAGAGAAGGGGCGCTCATTGCTATAAGCTACGAGCGCCCCAACGGTTGTGGTTTTTCTAATCACACTTTCACGGGAAAAGTCGCATTGACATCGTGAATGACCATCATGTCCGAGACATCTTTGGGATCACCAACACGCTCGAGTTTGACGGCGCATATTTTGAATTCGGGCTGTTTGGATCCCTCATCAAAAGCGTCTATTGTTACCCGGTTGATCATCCTGTCCCAATCCTGGTCGAACCATGGCACGAAAAGTATTCCTGGGAGAGAATTCTTCACGACGTGGGCTGGCATTACGTTGAATCCTCTACGGGAAATTATTTTTACCATGTCCCCGTTACCGATTCCATAAGCCTCTGCGTCCTTTGGGTTAATCTCAACATACGCATTCGGCTTGGATCTGGCGATCTCTGGGACTCTCATGGTCATCGTTCCTGAATGCCATTGCTCAATGGTTCTTCCTGTTGTCAGAAAGAAGGGATATTCCTTGTCGGGTGGTTCTTCAGGTCCTTTGTAAGGCCTGAGAAAAACATTGGCCTTGCCTTCATGCTGCTTGTCACCATAGAAATAGATCATTGCGCTTGGAGGAACCTTTACGATTTCCGGCATGTCCATCAAGGGGTCGTGACCTCTTACATAACGTCTGGCAGTTCCAGGACTCTTCTCATTGGGACAGGGCCATTGCAGGCCTTCTTCCAACTCCAGCAGACGCGCCCTCGTCATTCCGTAAAGCGTATGTTCGGTCAACTTAACGCATTCGCGGTAGTCATCCCAAGCCATTGCGTAGGCCGCTGTCGCATCATCCATATTCCATGGTATGAGCTTCTCCAGTCCCATGCGCTTGGCGATCTGCGCTGCTATCCAAACATCGGATTTGGCCTCCCCTGGCGGATCGACACATTTGGATGTTAACTGGCTACGACGCTCTGAACAGCCGTAAACACCCCCCTTTTCATAAATAAATGCTGCCGGCAGAATTATGTCAGCAAGCTGTGTGGTTCTGGTTGGAAAAATGTCGAGCACGACCAGGAATCCGTCCTTCATCCCCTTGAAATATTTTGGGGCATTAGGCAATGATTGAGCGGGATTGGTAGTGCAAACCAGCATTGCTTTCAAAGGCTTGGACTGATCGTCTTCAGCCCCTAGTTTCGCAAACATCTCCATTGTATGGAAGCCGGGTTTGGGATCAATAGATCCGGCGGGTATTTTCCAGGACTTCTCACAATCCGCTCTCGCTGCTGCGTCGGTAACGGAACGAGTTCCAGGTAATAACTGGCACAAAGACCCGGTTTCCCTGACACCGCCGCAGGCGTTGGGCTGACCGGTGATAGAGAATGAATCTGCCCCTTCCCGGCAGATATTTCCAGAAATCAGATGGAGATTGTGGATCAAATTGTTTGCCCATACGCCCCTTGTCCTCTGATTCAGGCCCATAGTCCACAAACTCATGCTTGGACCGTGAGAGCCGAATAGTCTGGCTGCTTCCCTGATATTGGCGGCAGGGCACCGGGTGATTTTTTCAACCGCTTCAGGAGTGAACTGTTCCAGGAAATCGGTATAAGCCTTGAAATCAACTAGTTGGGACCCAGTATTGAACCTGCAGAGATTGTCGATGTAGAATTTGTCGATCCAGCCATTTTTTACCAGTTCTCTGGCCATGCAGTGAAAAACGGCCAGATCCGTGCCCGGATCAGCAGGTAGCCAGACGTCAGCTATCCTGGCAGTGGGTGTGAGTCTGGGTTCGCAGACGATGACCTTGATATTTTCTGGATCCTTCATCTTTTGCCGGGCCACCCTTCTAAAAAGGATCGGGTGACATTCTGCAGTGTTTGAGCCAACCAGGAACAAAGTCTTGGCCTTTTCAATGTCGGCGTAAGACCCAGCCGGCTCATCCGTGCCAAAAGTGGTTATGTAGCCGCCCACGGCAGAGGCCATGCACAGCCTAGGGTTTCCTTCTACCATGTTGGATTTGAAGCCACCCTTCCAAAGCTTGTTGAAAGTATAGCTCTCTTCAGTCATACACTGGCCAGATCCATAATAGGCGACTGAATCCTTGCCAAATTTCTGGTGTAATTCCTTGAACTTGTTTGCTACTTTGTCCAGGGCTTCATCCCATGTCACGCGCTTGAATTTGTCATCCGCTCCCCGAACCATGGGATACTTCAGACGATCCGGATGATACATACTGGTGTAGCCTTTGAAACCCTTGACGCAAAGGAACCCGAAGTTTGTCACGGCCTTTGGATTTCCACGAAGCCCGACAAGCTGTCCATTACGGACACCAGCATATATTCCACATCCTGTGCCACAAAATCTGCAGGTTCCCTTAATCCACTTGTCGACTTCTATTTCTTCCTGGGCCGACGCCGATTTGGCGAAAGGTATGTTCAAAGCTGCAGCGGCAAAACTGGCAGCCGATATCTTGATCATTTCTCTTCTGGATATGTTCATCAAACTTCCTCCATGGCTTTCTGAGAATTTAGGCAAATTAGAATCCAGGCACGTTGAAACGATCAGCCCGGCCAGGAGAGAATTTTTCATATTGCTGAATCTTGTGCGCTGTAAACCAGTGAGATTTATGACAGTAGGAGCAGTTGGTTACAAGAGAAGCCGGAGGCATGTTGTGAACCTGTTCGGAATGGCAACCTATACAAACCGATTTGTCGGGTTTTGAACGGTAATTAAGAGCGTCCCCGTGGCATATCCCGCATTTGACATTGTTGATTCCATGCCTTGACGCCAGCCATTGATTGTAGTTAGCCGGTGTCTCCTTTTTATGACATTCCATACAGTCCTGTTTGCCAAACTGAACCCTGTGGGCATCCGGTTTTTCGCCAGGAGCCAATGGTGGAGCTGTGAATTCTTTCCATTTGGGGTCCAATCCGCCCGGTTTAACGGAATTCTGAGGTCCAGTGTTCGGCGCCGGGTCCGCTGCCATTAAAGTTAGGGAAAGGCTGCAAATCATCCCAGCTATGATCACGAAGT
>CALDNG010000390.1 GCA_937915285.1 uncultured Desulfomonile sp.
TCGTGTCTGGGAGGAGTGGCAGGTAACATTGCTGCACATGTATGCTGATCGTCTGAGCGCAGCTATGGAGAGAAAACAGGCTGAGGAGGAACGGAGCAGGCTTAACGCTCAACTGGTGTGGTCACAGAAGATGGAGGCCATAGGCACCTTGGCGGGAGGCGTGGCTCACGATTTCAACAATCTGCTCCAGGTTATTCTTGGGTTTGCAGAAGCTATATCCAGGACGAGGAAGGAAACTGACAAAGATTACGTCAAGGTTCAGCATATACTTGAGGCCGGCTGGAAAGGAGCTGAACTGGTCAGGAGACTGCTCACATTCAGCCGGAAGGTTGAGCCTGCTTTATCGGTCACAGACCTCAACCAGGAGATAATTCAATTTCAAGCCTTCCTCTCAAGAACCATTCCCAAGACGATCAAAATTGAACTACGCCTAAATGGTGATCTCAAGAAAACGCTGGCCGACTCATCGCAGGTCCACCAGGTTTTGATGAATCTCGGAGTCAATGCTCGGGACGCCATGACTGATGGTGGAACTCTGACAATCCAGACAGACAATGTCGAACTGACGCACGATTATTGCACACGTCACGTAGGCGCCAAATCAGGTCAGTACATATTGCTTGCAATTTCTGATACCGGGCACGGAATGGACAAAAAGACGCTAGATCACATTTTCGAACCTTTCTTCACCACCAAGAAGCATGGGAAGGGAACTGGCCTGGGGCTTGCCACTGTTTACGGAATAGTCAAACAGCATCTCGGATACATTACCTGCTACAGCGAGCCGTCCGTTGGGACCACTTTCAAGATATATTTTCCGGCCACAGATCAGAGTGAAAAAACTGGGGCCCAAGAACCGGATGTTGCCATAAATGGAGGACAGGAAACCATTTTGCTTGTCGACGACGAGTACAATATCCGGGAATGGTGCAAAGAACTTCTCGAAAGCTATGACTACACGGTGTTGACTGCGGGAAACGGCAGGGAAGCGCTAGACGTATACATTAAATACCGAGATAGAATATCATTAGTGTTACTCGACCTGGTGATGCCGGAAATGGATGGTAGGAGATGCCTCCAGGAACTTAGGAAAATAGAACCCAAAGTCAAAGCGATAGTTACTAGCGGTTATTCTGGAACTGAGCAGATCAACATGATGCTCTCACTAGGGGCTGCCGATTTTGTGGGAAAACCTTACGAAGGATCAGAACTTCTTATGAGAATTCGACATGTCCTGGATAGGCGCCTGTGAGCCTTCTCTTGGCTCACTCAACCGGGTGGCCGGCCCGTGGTGACAACCACAGTCAAATTAGAACTGATAGTGCGATTCGGTTTACATTCCGATTAGGGGGTAGGTCTACAGAATAAACCGACCGCCGTATTCGATGTGCTCAAGTTCACCTTTTGCGTTTCTTCCTGCGCCATTTGAGCTGGAACCAGAAACCCTGTTCAGGGGCTACTCTCAGCCATTCCTCAAAAAGTTTGTGGAATTGTGAACTTACCTGGATAAGATCGGCTTTTGTTTCTCCAGTTGGAGTAATAATGATTTCAGGTCCGAAGGTCGTCCGGTAATGTCCCGGGGATGTCCTGTAAGTGCAGATGGGAAGGACGCGGGCTTCACCGTCGAGCGCAAATTTTGCAAAAATCTCGTTTGCTGGAGCAGGAGTGCCGAAAAAGTCCACAAAAATCCCGCGTTCAGCGTCTCCACGCTGATCCCCGAGCATTGCAACCATTTCCCCGCCTCTGAGTCGCTCTATGAGTTCTTTTACTGATCCCTTGTGTGGGAAGGTAGTCACACCGCTCTCCTTGCCGGCCCTACTGAATATGTACTTTGTCAGGAAGGGATTCTTCATGGCGGTGGCAATCAGGTTTGTTTTTATCCCGCAGAATTTGACGGAGGCTGCGCTCACCTCAAAGCATCCGAAATGAGATGTCAGAAGGCAAATCCCATGTGGTCCGGGGTACATGGCGAGGTTGAGATCCTGGTGACCATGATATTCAATCCTCCTGAACATTTCGTCCTGATCCCAATGCCGAATCAGGAAAAACTCTACCGCCAAGAGACCAAGGTGTTCAAAACTCCCTATCGCAGTCTTTTTTATCCATTCAGGCGATTGCTCTTTCCCAAAGGCAATGGTCAGGTTCTCTATCACAACTTTACGGCGATCTTTTAAGATGATCCATACCAGACGCCCCAAGAATCTGCCAAAGGCAAAGGCCCAGCTCTCAGGCAGAACAACAAGAATATGTTCAATAACTATTACCAGAAGGTAAATGAAATAATCCACAAAAAGTCCAAATGTAATTTTTCGCATAAATGTTTCCAGATGTTCCAAGTCTCAGGTCCAAACAGGAGCCCTGACTCCAGGCGCAATTGCTGAACTTCAGGTTCATGCTGACGGATGGCCTGATCACGAATGCGCCGCCCCGGGAGGCAAAGCCGCCATGAGAATTAACCCATTTATGTCCGACTATCAAGGTTTATCGCCCTATCCGGCAATAGACCGGTTGAATAATACGTTGAAATTTATGCTAAAGAATATATATAGGAGTCGCAGGCATCATGATTTCACGGTGCGACGATCCGGTAACCGGCCAAGATCGTCAATCGGTTGATGTCAATGATGAAAAATGCAGGAATTCAAATGGCGCTTAATTAGATTGCAACAAGTTATTAGTGTTACACTTTCCGGAATCACGGTTCACTGAATTTGCGCAGGTTTTTATTGGTTAGAGGGGATTCAAAAGGAGATATAAAATTGTCAGTCATGGTCAGCCATGCTGTGACCATTTTATGTCTGTTTGTCCTTCTTGCGCTAGTGTTATTGTTCGCCGGGTGTTCAAAGAAGGCGCTTAAGACGGGTATCGTGTTCGACATGGACAAAATAGCGTTTGAAACACTCTCGGATAAAACTGAAAGCTGGAAGGAAAAAGGGGTTCGCCTTGCCCGGCAGAAGGATTATTCTGAAGCGATCGAGGCATTTTCCAATTACATTGAGCAGGAGCCCAAGGACTCATTTGGTTACAACGCTTTAGCTGTCTGCTACAAAAATATTGGAGACCCTCAACTGGCGATGAAGAATTTCGAAAAGGCATTGGATTTGTCTTCAAAGGGTGAGGAGCGTGCCAAAATTCTGGGCAACATAGGGAACATGTTTTTTTCGACAGGCAAGATGCAGGCAGCCCTCGGTTTTTACAAGGATGCGGCCGCTGAGTTCGATGAAAATCCGTTCTACGTAATACTGGTAGCCAGAACTTTTGTGAGTATGAATGATTTTGAGCGTGCCCGCAAGGCTTTATCGCAGGCTGAGCCCAATATCGGGAAGCTGGACAGATATGAACGGGATGAAGACAAGGGACAGGGGTATTATCTGCTGGCACAATCATATGCAGCCCTAAGTGAGGAAGAACGGTTGATGGAAAACCTGGAAAAGGCTCTGAAGGTCAATCCTGCGAAATTTCTACACAAGATCGAACAGGATTCATCCAATGAGAGGAACCTTTTGTATACCATAAGGGATGATCCAAAACTTCAGAAACTGGTTAGACGATACTCAGCACGTTCGAATAATTGACTCATGTAGTTTTCAGGAAGTGGGCAACAGAACATTTTTGTCAATGCTTGGTCGTGTTTGTTCTAGACATTGTGGCGCGGAAAATACATACTTAATCGATAAGCGTAATTGTTTAGTGTTTTTGTCGTCGGAGGCCAAACGTGTTTGATACTGCCACCAAAGAAAGAATTGGAGAATTATTGAGTAATGTCGGAGAGATCTACTGGGAGGTAGACACGAATTATTGCGTCACGTTTTCTAACGAACTGCTTGAAAAATATTTCGGTCTTCATAAGGGCAGGAAGTGTTACGAGTTCATAGGGGGCTGTAAGGAGGTTTGTCCTGATTGCCCGGTTCAGGAAGTCCTTGCAGGGGCCAGCCACTCCAGGGTTGAAAAAAAGAGAATTGATGTGACAGGGGCGGAGGTATGGCTCGAAACAACGGCTACCCCAATCAAGAACGCTGAGGGGATCACCGTAGGTGTCAGGCAACTCTCATCCGATGTCACTCAGAGGAAGCGAGACGAAGATTGGCTAAAAGACTCTGAGCGACTTTATCGTAACATTGTCGAACAATCCCCTGATGTTATATTTTCCCTTGATTCTCGTGAACGTTTCTCGTTCGTAAACCCTCGGATCGAAACTTTTCTTGGTTTCCCGGTTCACGATGTTCTCGAAACCCCCATACGTGACTATGTAGCGCCTGAAGACAGATCCAGGCTTGACAATTTAGGCTCTCTCGAACCAGAGACGATATGGGATGAAGAAGTAGCTGTGATCGACCGTGACGGCGCAAGAAAGATAGCAAGAATTCGAATAAAGACTTCCTTAAATGAAGTGGATCACTCCAATGGCTATGATGGAGTAATGAGAGACCGCACCTTACGAAGAAAACTTGAGGAGGAACTTAAGGCATCAAAGGCTGCATTAGTAGAAAAGATCAAGATAATAGATGAGTTGTATGAACATATAGTCGAATCTGGCAAATGCAAGGCGATAGAGGATCACACAGCGGAAGTAGCGCACGAACTACGTCAACCTCTTGCAATCATTGGAGGTTTCGCCCGAAGGTTAGGTAGGGCTCTTAACTGCGAGGAACACCTGGACGAGGATAAACAGCGTCAGTATGTTTCCATAATAATCACAGAAATACAAAGACTGGAAAAGATACTAGACAGGCTCATCGAATTTACCAAACGCAGCAACGTGAGACTGCAACGAGTGAATCCGAACGATCTTATCAGATACATCATTGAAATTACTCAGGCTCGGGTTATCGAAAAGGAATTGGTAATTGATGCCAATCTCGGTTCCGAGATCGGGGAAATACCGGTCGATCCCGGACGCTTCCAGCAACTAGTGCTTAATCTCCTGTCTAATGCAATAGAAGCGAGCCCTAACGGGGGAGTGATAAAAATCGAAACAGGCTGTTCAATACCTAGTGACAAGGCGCTAAAGGTCGGCGAGCTGGGTTCGGAAGTCTATTTTGAGATGAAAATGAGCAACAAAGGCCCGGTCATTCCACCTGAAGCGCTTCAGAACGTATTCAACCCGTTTTTTACGACTAAGGAGCATGGGACTGGATTGGGATTAACGGTCACCAAAAAAATAGTAGAGGATCACGCCGGTTCCATTTCATTGAAATCAGACGAAAATGGCACTGTGTTCAGAATATGGCTGCCTCTGAATGAATCAGAGCAGCTCAAGGGTATTTGCTACTATGCCCCCAACAACAGCCAGAGGACGTGAAGAAGTGGCCATTGGGAATGATGAAAGTAGGGGCGCGTGTCCCCTTTAAAAAAGATGGATTCTCCACCAGCAGGGCAGGGAGACCGTGAGAGTCGGCTCCCTGTTATGGCGATTGGAGAAATCAGGGCCCTGCGTTTATTGTAGCAAATCACTCAGGGCAGACTGAACATTGGGATATTTGAAGGTGAAGCCATTCTGCATGAGTTTTAAGGGGATAACCCTTTGACCTTTAAGGATGACCGAGCCGAATTCTCCTAGAATAAGGTTGATGGCAAATCCTGGCGCAGGCATGAAAGACGGGCGTTTGAGTATGGCGCCTATCACCTTGGCCAAGGACTTGTTCTGAACCGGTTCCGGAGAGCAAAAATTGACCGGTCCTTCAATCTTGGTGTTGTCCATCAAGAACATAGCAGCTTTACACAGATCCTCAATGTGAATCCACGACATCCACTGTTTACCGGATCCCAATGGCCCACCGGCAAAAAACCTGAAAGGCAAGACCATTTGAGCCAGCGCCCCTCCATCACGTCCAAGGACCACTCCGAATCGGGTAATCGCTACGCTCAATCCCTTTTTTGATCCTTCCAGAGCCTCATTTTCCCAATCGGCTGCAAGTTCGGCCAAAAAACCCGATCCGACTGGAGCCGATTCGTAAAGTTGCTCATCCCCTGTAAAACCGTAGTAGCCAACGGCTGAAGTGCTCAGCAGTCTGGAGCCTGATGCGGCGGCCTGAACCAGATTCCTGGTGGTGAGGATTCGACTATCGTAAATGAGCCTTTTATAATCCTGGGTCCATCTCTTGAAGATCGTAGCTCCGGCAAGGTTCACAAGCACAGTGTGATCGCTCACAGACTCCTGCCAACGACCCTCCACTGTTGGATCACCAACAACAAGAGAAACCCCTTTTGGGGCTTTTTCTGAGCTTTTTTGCGACCTCACCAGCCATGTGACTTCATGACCCGATCGCAACAGACGGTCGGTCAGTGTCTGGCCCACAAATCCATTTGCACCGGTAATGAAAACTTTCATCATCCAATTCCCCCTTTTGAAAACAATTAATTGTATACCCAATCATTTAACAATTGTTGGTAGCTTATTCCAAACGATTTCAAGTCCCCAATTCTGTCGAGACTCACCTCTAATTATCATATCCCCGTTGAGACTCCTGGCCCAGGACTACCTCGTGAGGAGAGCAGCCTCCGCTGCAGCCTTCACCCTTTTCCGATTCCCACTCCGAGCAAACATCCGAAGGAGTAGATGGACGAGCCTCGATTATTTCGAGGGTGTATTTCAGCGGGAAGCCGGCTAAAGGATGATTGAAATCGATTACGATATTATTTTCCCTGACTTCCTTGATAATCACCGTGTCAGGGCCCTCATCCGTATTTGTGACCACTGATATTTCCATACCTGGATAAGGCTTGAAACCCTCTGGGAAATGGAACTCCGATTTGTCCTTGACGATCACAAAATCATCACGACGTTGACCAAAAGCTTCATCTGCGGGTACGGTGAAGGAGAGGCTGTCGCCCTTGCAGTGTCCGAGAAGCCGTTTTTCCAGGCCGGGTATAACCTGTCTGAAACCTGTAACAAAATCCATAACCTCAGGAGTCTCAGCTCCTTTGATTATCGGCCCGTTCTCTACTCTAACCTGGTATCGTAACTTTACATAACTGCTTGTATCCAGGATCTTGAAGTCCTGGTTGGTGGAGTTGTCTCCCATATAGTTCTCCTTGGTTTTTTATCCATATCTTACTCAGTAATATAATCATCTCATCCAGCATCGAACAAGTCTGCCATTTTTTTTTGGCTCGAGTTCGGGCGCTGTCAGGCAGATAGGGTTGAATTCAGAGCACCTGTCCTGAAACCTGCAGCCCCTGGGTAATCTTCTCAGGTCAGGCACTTTTCCCGGTATCACGTGGAGTCTGTGCCCCTTCTTTTCGGCCGATCCTATGTTGGGACGTGGCAGCGATTGCAGTAGACCGATTGTGTAGGGGTGAAGCGGCTCCTCAAACAATTCTGCAACCGGGGCTTCTTCCACTATGACCCCTGCGTACATAACAGCCACCCGGTCAGCAGTTTGGGCCACGACACCAAGATCGTGTGTTATTAGTATGATACCCGTGCCAAGTCTCTCGCGTATCTCATTCATCAGGTCAAGTATTTGGGCCTGGATTGTAACGTCAAGAGCTGTTGTCGGTTCATCGGCCAGCATAAGTTCAGGTTCGCAGGCTAAGGCCATAGCTATCATCACTCTCTGCCTCATCCCGCCGCTTAGCTGATGCGGATAGTCTCGAGCCCGCTGCTCAGGCGCCGGTATGCCAACCTTTCTAAGCATCTCGATGGAAGCCTCTCGAGCCTGGCTCTTGTTCATTTTCTTGTGAATCCTGAAAACCTCACCAATTTGGTCTTCGACCCTAAAAACTGGGTTAAGCGAGGTCATGGGCTCCTGGAATATCATGGATATATCATTTCCCCTGACTGACCGCATGTCAACCTCAGGCAAACTTAGCAAATCAATGCCATTAAAAATGATACTGCCTTCCACTATTCGGCCAGGTGGGGTCTGAACCAAACGCATTATTGAGAGCGCTGTCACACTCTTGCCGCAGCCTGACTCCCCGACAAGACCTACTATCTCTCTCTTGTCCATGGAAAGATTGAGTCCGTCGACAGCGGCCGCCACTCCCTCATCCGATTGAAAAACAGTCCTTAATCCTGTGATCTCGAGAAGTTTTGACATTATTCCGATCTTTGCCCTGAGGGAATGTTAATCATCCGATTATGATCATGCATCATTATTGTCAATTTTTTCTATATGTCCAGATGAGGCAATATGAAATAGGATCCGAAAAAACCAGCCCCGAAACACAACAGTGACACCAGAAGGGCCATGACCAGAAAAGAACTCTTTGTGAGAAATGCGTCGAGAGCCGAACAAAGCCATACGGCCACTGCAACGAGCAGGGCAGGGGTCTGAACATCATACTGGTCGCTCTGGGCGACAAAAAGAGGTGTTATGTAAATGGCCGCATTCATGAGGAATAATAGACCGGCAAAAATTCTGCCACGGGCTATTTGTCCCAGACCCGGGAATATGAGGGACATTACAGCATAAAAAATTCGTGACTTGCTCTTTTTCGCAGCGGGGTTTTCCCTGTTGGCATCCATGTAGAACCTCCGACCCAATTATTGGGCCTCGCTCCCTATAATTCAATACTATCATTAAGTCAAACTATGAGCGCCAGGAATATCAAATACACAAGACGAAAATAATCATCCATGTCCAATGGTTATGATCGGCAAACCAAAAAGACAGTTGGCCGGTTCTCAGGGTGAGTTCAGTATTGATGACTCCCAATCCCTGAAGACAATAAGGAGCCATATCTTGAAAGTATTGTCCTGCTTTCCCATAAGATGCTGAGTCCATATATGTTTAACAAAGTCGTTGTCAAACCTGCTATACCTAACACCGAAAAGTTTGCGACCTGCCCACTGGCGCAGGTCCTTTTTGAACCATTCGCCAAGCGGGACCTGAAAACCGTATTTTGATCTCCTGATGATGCTTTCAGGGACCAACCCTCGAGCAACGTCCCTCAGAATCCGCTTTCCCTTCATCCCAGATATCTTGAATCCCAAAGGCATTCGGCAGGCCAATTCGACTACTCGGTGATCCAGGAAAGGCGAACGAACCTCCAATGAGTGGGCCATGCTCATTCTGTCAACTTTGGTTAGAATGTCCTCGGCCAAATAAGTACCAATATCTGTGAACATCATGGATTGGACAGGACCGAGTCTGAGGTAACTTCGGGCAGTTTCTATCACTGGGTCAGATTCAATCTCATACTCGATACCGGTAAGTTGACGAACCTCTTGAAAAGAGAAAGTGCGAGGTATTAGAGCAAGCGGTTCGTTTCTCATGCGATCCGAAGCTTTAACAAAAAGCTTTAGCTTCTTGACCAGACTGGTACCATAATAATCTGTCGTTTCAGGAGCCTTTTTCAGTAGAGGCTCGATTACTGATTTTCTTATGAGAGACGGGAAAGAGTCGTACACTGATTGTATTTTTCTTGCGATGTAGCGCTCATATCCCCCAAAAAGCTCGTCTCCGCCGTCCCCAGACAAGGCCACAGTTACTTTCTCACGGGTTTTCTGGCTGAGAATCCAGGTCGGAAGCGCTGAAGAATCGCCGAACGGTTCTCCGAAGCGATAGGCCAATCGGGGGAATATGGCCTCAATGTCATAACTGGCAGGATTCTCGGTGTGATCGGTTCTCAACGCCTTTGAGGCGAGTCTGGACCATCGGGACTCATCATGGCTGGCTCCGGGAAAAGTTACGCTGAAGGTTTTGACCTCGCTGCTCAGATCTGTTTTCATCAAGGCAGTGATGAGAGTGGAATCCAGGCCGCCACTCAGAAATGCTCCAAGTGGAACATCTGATATCAATCGTTTACGGGTGGCGTCCATTATGACGTCCCTCAGTTCTGCAACCGTATCGTTGTAATTCAGACCATCCTCCGGATCAGGAGGGCTCCAGTAGCGTTCAATCCTGAATCCATCCGAATTTAATACTGCCTTGTGAGCAGCCGGCAACTTGTGGATGTCACGGAATATGCTGTGTGGGGCAGGGATGAAGTCATACATGAAATACTCAAACATCGCCTGACTATTCAAATCCCTCGGAACAAGAGGGTCGGCCAAAAGAGAGTAAAGTTCAGAGGCAAAACTGAAACGCGATCCGTTCAGGCAATAATAAAGGGGTTTTTTACCCAGGCGGTCACGCGCCAGGAAAAGACTCCGCTCTTCATCGTTCCAGATGGCGATGCTAAACATGCCATTCATCATGGCAGGCATGGCTGATCCATATTCAACATACAATCTCAGCGCCACCTCAGTGTCCGAGTTGGTCCTGAATACATGTCCCCTGCTTTCAAGGCCAGACCTAAGTTCAATGAAATTATAAATTTCACCATTGAAGACAATGGCCTTATGTCCGTCTTCTGTGAACATAGGCTGTCTGGCCGATTCCGACAGGTCCAATATTGAAAGCCTCCTGTGCCCCAGAGCACAATTTCCAAAAAATCGCACATCCGACATGTCAGGCCCACGATGAGCAAGCCTGTCCGTCATTACCTCAATAGGCATGAAATCATTAGGGTTATGAAAATCCACAATTCCGGTTATTCCACACATATCTGTTACATCCCTACGGATCCTGATTTAGGTTTTGTTGATTACATCCAGTTCTTCTTGACATTTAAGCTATTTTATGAAAGTTGTTTGTTGCCATTAGAGTCAATAACTCGTATCTAATGGTGTATTTGTGTCACATAGGAGCTTTGCGATGGTACAGGTCAGATGCCCTGAATGTGGTTATCTTCAAAGTCTCTCGGAGGAGAGATTTTTATCCATATCAGAGGATTTTCTTAACTGTCCTCACTGTAATGCGCGTGTTCCCAAGCAGTGGGGCCCGTGTAATTCTGACCATGTGCCTGAAGAGGCTCGTCACAAGATGTCAGCGTTTGCGAGCAGGATCCTCAATGGAGGATTGACCGCCAAAGAGGTAGTTCACGCACTTGAATCCCTGGTACGTCGATATGGGCCCCTGGAGTCAAGCTACAAGGCCCTGGGTGTAGGATACACCAAAGTGGGTGATTTCAAAAAGGCAGAAGAGTTTCTCAATCTGGCTAAAGAACATGACGGACCGGACATCGACCTTGAAAAGCATATTCTGGAGGCTTTAATAGGGCTTGAGAGGTACGATGAGGCCAGAGGGGCCGGATTCCGAATGATCGAAATGGGTGAAGCTTCCAGCGATGACATTGCCAGGACTGCTATTGCGCTGCTGAGTCTGGAGGAAATAGACGAGGCCAACGACCTATTGAAGGCGTATCCCATAATTGACACTAACTCCGCCGCCGCAAAACAACTCAAGCGACAGTTCAGCAAGGTAGCTGGGACGAGCTTTGGAGCGAAACTGAAGGAGAAAGTCAACCTGAAACGTATTTTGGGGGATTCGGGCAAAGAGGGTCTGAAGTCATTTACTGAACGCGCCAAGAACCTGTTTGTATCGGGAGCGGATTCGGTTACTGACACGCTAGGTATCAGCAGGGATGATGCAGAGAATGCTGTTTCATTAAGCGATTCGCGGGATCAGGGGAGTGTCCGCCCGGGGATATCACCAAAGGTCGAGTATTGGATCTATAGTCCAGAGTCTGAAATCCCCAAATGGGATGATGTTAAACGAAGCTTTGGAAAAGCAATTTCATCCATGCCTGCCCGGGCTCGCGCATTCAAGCTACTGGAATCACTTATAGCATCCAACGATCTGAATATAGAATACATTCTTCGAACGGACGCGGAAGAGCTGTTTGATTACCCGGAGGATCTTGTTAGGCTCAATTCCCGCGATTTTTCGGAAGATGACATGGAGTCCTTGGCCAGGTCTCAAATGATAGTACGCATGGAATTGAATCCCACATCAACCTGGGGGCCTGAAAGTCTCAAATTCATAGTGGGTTTTGTGGAAGGTCTGCGCGATCTGACCGATGGACTGGTCCAGGACGCAGTTTCTCACACACTTTGGGGGCACGACGCCTGGATGGAATTCACCGGAAAGCCGCTTCCAGAAGTCCTCGTCGATCATTTGCATCTCGAAGCGCTCGATGAGGATGGGTCAATATGGCTACACACTCATGGCATGCTAAAATTCGGACTTCCGGATATTGAGATCGAGGGTATTCCCACAAATCTCAAGAAACAGGCTCAAGATCTGATAGTGATGTCAGCCTCGGCCCTAATTTCCAGGAAAAGCTCCCGGAATATGAATGGTAAGTTGTCCGTTCTTGACGGGGCCGTCCTGGTAGATTATGAATACCGGCCTGCTGATGAGGAGGGTCATTTCCCTGATGGGGTTTTCTCGCTTCGTCCGTATGTTCGAAACGCTGATCCGGACGGTCATGAGGCCCTGGAAGAGGTCTTGACGTTAATTGAATCAATGCAGGATGTCCTTCAACGTCCTTCGATCTCTCACGAAAACATACAAAACAAGGCTCGTTGGACCCAACCTGAAAACAGGGTGAATGATACCAGAAACCGCATTATTGAAGCTCACAGGAAGGCCATGGGAAAACTTGAAGAATTCAGGAAGAGTTTCAATGAATTTGCTGGTTCGGATGAACAGGTTCATGCTGTTAAGGTGGGATTTCCATCCCATGAAGGGAAGCACGAATGGATGTGGGTTTCCCTGGCTCAATGGAACGGTCACTCTCTAACAGGACGACTGGAAAACAGTCCCAACCTCAGGACTGATCTTTACAAGGGATGCCCTGTAGAGATAGCTGAGTCGGACATATTCGACTGGGTCATTTCCAGTCACGGCAAAATCCTCGATGGCGCATTTACCGAATCCATAAGGGGATGAACGGTCGACAGGGAATGCGTCATTCGGCCGGACGTGGCCTGGACCATATAGCCCCCTGTGCCTGGAGGCTGTCAATATGGGCCTGATCATATCCCAGTGACCTAAGAACTTCCGCTGTATGCTCTCCAAATTCATAAGCCTCTGTTCTTACCTCGCCAGGTGTTCCGGCAAGTAAAGGCGCTATTCCTGGCTCAAACAGACCGCCCTTGTTCTTCCTTATTGCCTTCCTTTGAACAAAATGATCATAATCCGGGAGTTCCGAAATATAATTGACCGGAGCCACGCAGTCGTTCGGACCATTCAGGAACGCAGTCCATTCCTCCAGGGTTTTGGTGCGGAAAAGCTCCTTAAGTTCCATACCTGTCTTCTCGCTGGATTCAGGGTCATACTGACTGTCCACCAGATCGGCTCTCCCGAGTTTCTTAACCAGGCTGGCCCAGAGGTGAGGCTCCAGAGGGCCTACAGTGATATGCCTGTTATCCAGCGTCTCATAAATCCTGTAGCAGGGAAACCAGCCAGGCGAGTCATTTGATAAACGTCCCGGAAAAGTAGCGCCTGAAAATGTAAAGGAGAGAGGCACCGCAAGCAGTGAAACAAGCCCATCGGTCATTGAGGCGTCTATGTACTGTCCCTGGCCGGTCCTCTGTCTGGCCAGAAGAGCGCAAAGTATTCCGATTGCAGAGAACAGGCTTCCCGAAAGGTCTGCCATCTGGAAGTTAGGCATTACCGGAAACCCATTCTGATCTCGAAGCAGGTCAAGTAATCCGGACGTTGCCATGTAGTTCATGTCGTGGCCAGCCTTTTCGCGCAAAGGTCCAGTCTGACCGTATCCGGTTAGTGAGCAGTAAATGATCGAAGGATTGATGTTTTTTAGAGTGGGGTAGTCAACTCCCAGTTTTTTGGTCACTCCAGGCCTGAATCCCTCGACCATTACATCAGCGGTCTGAGCCAGCTTAAAGAATACTTCACGGCCGGAATCTGTTGTCAGATCAATCGAAACGTGCCTTTTGTTACGCCGGGTCATGGGAACAATCCCGAGGACATCGCTCTCCCTGAACCGGGGGCCTTCGACCACGATGACATCTGCCCCGTGATCAGCCAGCACCGAAGTGCAGAACGGTCCCGGGAGGAGTCGACTTAAATCAATGACTTTGAATCCATCAAGCGCTGGCGCCAAAATCTCCTCGCTATTCTTGACCACATCCAACTCACATCAGCCATTGG
>CALDNG010000391.1 GCA_937915285.1 uncultured Desulfomonile sp.
TCTCATACATGGAAGCGGGTCAAGCCTTAAACCTGACTTCATTCCCTTGAACCGGAACTACAGTTCAGATGGCACAATTTTATAACCTTGTCCAACGAATGTCATGAAGTGCGCTTCCCAAAATGGCCGGTTAGATTCGTGAGGGTTCGGTTCAATTGTCCTAACCGACCTTGCCCTTTTTAAAATTAGTCCCCCCAAAAAAGACGTCACTACGCTGAAAATTCCAAATTTCTTCGAATGACTTCGTATAAGGGGCGGTTTGATTCTTAGCGGGAAGAGTTTGTCTATTCATTACTCATCAAATCGTCAGTGACCACTCAATTTTTAGGGAATACCCTAGACAATAACAGCCTTGCAAAACCTTCGCCAATGACTCCAGATAATTTTTTGACCTGTTGGCGCGGGTTATAGATTTGGAAATTGTATTCAAGAAGTATGAGCAATCACTATGCCAATTGATGCGTTCGATTATTCAATCAACTCATTCGGATTGTATTGATTGGTGAAAATCAGTGACACGGCCCAAAACGAATCTTTTTTTTGGAATGGAGTACAGATGAAACACAACCCCGTCGTTGATGGCTATGGAAGAACCGATTCGATGACTAAGAGCGGATTTGGTTTGACTTTGAAGAAACGGGCCATCAGTTGCTTTATCTCATTCACTGTTTTTTTCTTTGGGGCGGGTTTGGGTTTTGCCGAAACGCCATCCATGTCGGTTTATTATCAACCAATGGTTAGCACAGGATTGGCTGCGGCCCACCCTCACGAGTCATGGTTTGTTTTTGATAAGTGGTCTGATCCTCACGTGCCTGGACATGCCATACCTGCTGGCGCAACAATAAGATTCACCTTTCCGGAGCAGTTCAAACCGGTAAAGAGGGACCCTCTGGGTGCAGTAATGCTTTACGGATGGTCCCAAAAGCCGATTCCTGTGAAATTCACCACCCAAGAGGATCCATCAGATCCGCGAGTAGTGCTCATAAAATTCCAAGAACCTATATCTGTAGGGAATGTAGGCGCCCCAGGGTTAAAAGCGATACATTTAAGAACAAGCATACTAAATCCCGAAAAAGAAGGTCACTATCCAATAGATGTGGAGTTTGTGGACGCAGGAACGATCAGCGGGAAGATACAAACCGTCGCTTCTATAACCCCAAAACCTGTCCCAAATGTAGCTTCGTACAATTCATTGCACGAATCACGCAATGAGAACTGGCAACGTGTGAAGCCGGGCCAGGAAACCCAGTTACCAATAGATTTCTTGGTCAATCTTCCAGATTCCTGTAGGTCTTTTATCAGCCTTAGGTCAAACCCGGACGGAAATTTGACGATTCTCAGTGATGGCAAACCCATTGGTTCTGTGATTGCAACTGGGGTTCCTGTAACCATGCGTCCTGAGCCATTTGGTCCAGGTCAGGCTCGTCTCGGAATCATTAGGGTCCACGTCAAAGGCGGCTCTAATCCTGGATTAGCCAATATTGTAGCTTCACTTGACGGTGGGACACAATACACCATCACTGTGGTCGTTGAATAACGCGACGCCTCAAAAATATCCTGCTATGTACAAACAGTTATTGTTGAAGGACTAAGGTAGCGCTATTTCCCGGCGGTTCCAGTTTCTTAATCCGCAACGTTTCTCGAGACACCGTATAATGCATCAATGGGGGGTCGAGAACTGGCGGCGGACTAATCGGAGGCCGAATGAATATAGATTACTTGAAGAATGAACTTTGGCGTCAGAAGCGCCGGACAGTCTCGTCAATAATAGGATTGGCTATTGGTGTAACCCTGCTATTAATCATCAATGCCTTATCCTCAGCTTACCGTGATGCGGCTAGAGCTCCATTGAGGGAAATCGGAGCCGACATAACCGTCCAGCGATCCGGAAATGTTCCGAGAGACATGGTCGGAGCGGTATTCCCTTGTTCCGCCGTAACTCTAAAGGGTGAAGAAATAAAAAAGATAGCTAACCTCAACGGGGTAACCGGCATAGGAAAGGCATTGCTGTTGTGGGTATTTGATCCAAACCAGGCATGGGTACTCCTTGGTATTGAGAAAGGCAACGCTGTTGGTCCTGTGAATCTCAAGGATTCCATCTCTGAAGGCAGATTCCTTGGCGAGTCCGGATCTGAGGCGCTCGTGGAATCCGCTTTTGCCGAACGTTTCAACATAAAGACCGGCTACGATTTGTCAGTAGGTGGGACAAACTACAAGGTTGTCGGTCTCGTTGACGCTTCGCGGGCTCCTAAGATGGCTGTGGCAAATGTTTACGTAGGCCTTGAGGACGCACGAGGCATGGCGATTGAATCTCCCCAGGTTCAGACTGTGTCTCCATTTGGCCCTGACGATGTAAACCTTTTGTTCATTCGGGCCGACCAACGTGATGTGCCAATAATATCTTCCAAGCTTCGAGAAATGATGGGTAAACAGGCTACCATAGCTGGTCCGGATTCCTTCCTAAAACAGTTGGGGGGAGTCTTTGAGATGTTCGATCGTTTTGCGCTGGTGGCGTCCCTGATTGCAGTGCTTGTGTCTGCTTTGATAACGCTCAAGATTATGGCCGGAAACCTTAACGAACGTGCCCGCGAAATAGGCATACTTAAGGCGATAGGTTGGACGGGCCGCAATGTGATGACACAATTGCTGGGCGAATCGTTAGTCCAAGGTCTGTTGGGAGGACTGGCAGGAGTATTAATTGCC